>NZ_JAUHLI010000009.1:0-201852 GCF_036325985.1 Alkalimonas cellulosilytica | reverse complement strand
ACCATCCTTGAAGGTTATGAACTTGCTCAGTCTCTTGGAGCTGACTTGTGATCAAGAGACAGACCATACGGCGGGGGCTGTGTTACATGGCAACTTAAAACTGCACCCAAAGCGGAGCGGTACAAAGCCCATTCTGATCGCACAGCTGATAACTAGCGCCTGCGGCACTGGTTTTAAACTGATCGTTGTAACGACCTGGCCGTGTCAGAACGGCTACGGTTTCACCATCGCGCTGCAGCAAGAGTGGCTGTGTCGCACTGTCCCAGCGCAATTGCACCAGGGTTGCGCCTGAGCGTCCCTGATTGACCCGGATCACTTCTAACTGAGAATCCGTATCGTAGGCGGGCCCGGTATGCACATGAATAGCGCAATCGGATATCACTGATTCGACCCGGTAGTTTTGCTGCAACAGCTCACCGTAACAACCACTCACATCGGTGATTTGCCAGCCATCTTCCAGATTAATCTGAAACTCAGCTGGCTCGCCGGCGATGACATAGCGCTCTGCCGGTGTCACACTGGCGCCTTCGTCGCTGTCCGCTGTCAGGAAAAAGCTGGTGTAGTAAGGGTATGGGTTGGTTGGATGATAAGCCTGGCTATAGGGCTGACTGCCATCAATGCTCAACCGGATAGGCCGAACATCCGAGCTGTCGCTGAATAAATTGTACTGATCACCCGCCACCAAACGGTGCCGCAGCAAGTCCTGAATGATCACCGGTTGACCACACTCAGCTTGAACAAACACCGTTTGCTCATCGGCCCGCAGCACATAGACTGCACCAGTGCCATCGACAATGCCTGTGCCATCAGCGCCCACAAATAAAGAAGCACGCTCATCAATCGACACTGTGCGCCCTGACGTACCAAGATGCGCCAGCAATACCGCTGAACGTCCCATACGGTCACGGTTGGCAAAATGAGTGTCATTCAGTGTGCCTTCCAGTTGAGGAAACTGCAGGAAATCAGTGCTGATATGAATGGAGTTATCACAAAAATCTGCCACCAGCTCGCGACTGATAGCATTAGGG
Source organism: Alkalimonas cellulosilytica (assembly GCF_036325985.1). Taxonomy (NCBI): domain Bacteria; kingdom Pseudomonadati; phylum Pseudomonadota; class Gammaproteobacteria; genus Alkalimonas; species Alkalimonas cellulosilytica. The sequence goes on along the minus strand of NZ_JAUHLI010000009.1, from coordinate 200,824 downwards.
CGAGAGCCCGGATCGTACACGAATTCACTCAACACCATGCTACCGGCTGAAGTACCACCAATCACCCCACCCTTGCTGTACACGTATTGAATGGCCTCTTGCACCTTGGTCCCTTGCCAGTAATCGACGTAGGTGGATTGATCGCCGCCAGCCATCCAGACAAACTCGGCAGTACGAATGGCCCAGTCGACATAATCGCTGTTGGCTTTGTCACGGGAGTTAACAATAATCGACTCGACCGAAGCCGCTTCCGTCAGCTCCATAAAGTAATCGTTGTAGCCATCGGCACCCGAGGTACGTAACACCACAATATTGCCGCCCTGCAGATGTGGCCGGATCCGCTGACTAAAAGCCGCATCAACATCCGAGCCGCCCCCCATTAACAGCAAAGCCGGGCTGTCCGCATCCAAATCGATGCAGACATCGCTCGGAGTGCCCGTCAGATAACTGGTAATGTTGCTTGGCTTGGCTGGCCTGAACCCGTAACCACAATCCACTTCCTCAAACACCTCAGGCTCTGCCAGGGTCACGGTCAGTTGGTAACTTGGAGAGCCGCTCCAGCGATTCACTTCAATGTAGTAACGTCCAGCTTCAACATTACTAACGGTCCCCACTTCCGGGTTCATACTGGTGGCGCGCCGGGCAATATCCTGATTTACCGAGGTACGGCCGGCTTCATAAAAGTACCAATCGGCATCTGCTCCGGATTGATGGCTGAGCGTGATGGTGACATCACTAAGCTGTGGGATATCGATAAAAAACCAGTCGCTGCTGTCGGTGCGGCTAACACTGCCACTGACAGGGACAGCGTCACACACCGGGCCATTCGCTGCGCTGGCGGAGTTATTGGGTTCTGTTTCTGCGGTGATGCATGCAGCCGAAACGGAACCGGCAACGCAACACAGCATCGCTGTTATCGCAATGATCGCTTTCATTTTATTGCTTCCTGAGTTGTTTTTGTGGGTCTGCCAGGCAAAAGCCATGGCAACAGGCACAGGCTCAGTCAGACAGAGCCTGTTAAGGTGCTACGGTAAAGAGGGAATTTATTCGTCGAACCACTCGGATAAATGGTAGTCGACCGAGCAGGCATGCAAACCACTCAGCAAGAAAGCCGGGGTTTTTACAACAATAACAAGGCATGCTGCAATCATAACGAGGAATGAGTTTATCCAAAACACATTGGATAAATATTCGCCATCTTGTATAGATTGTCAAGCGTTAAAACTGTGGCAAAGGGCTTTGTGAAGCAAACAACAGGCACAAAAAAAGCACCCGCAGGTGCTTTTCTGTCGGTGCAAAGCGTGATTAGCGCTTACCCACCATGCTGAAACGCTTCTTGAAGCGATCAACACGACCACCAACGTCCAGTACTTTTTGCTTGCCGGTGTAGAACGGATGGCAGGCAGAGCAGACGTCCAGATGGATGTCTTTGCACAGGGCTGAACGGGTTTTAAACGTATTACCGCAGGTACAGGTTGCAGTAATTTCTTGGTATTCTGGGTGAATTCCTGGCTTCATGGGTTACCTCAGTTTAAGGCCGTATCGCCACCTGGTCGCTTAACGCCGGGCACCATACGCGGTTACAGTTCAATTAGGGCGCGTAGTTTATTCGATCTGCTTTAGGCTTGCAAGCAACTGCTGCACGATTCAGCATGCTTTTTCGGTTGCGAAGCCATGGGCCCTGTCGATACACTAACAGCTTCATTCATCGGTGGCCCTGGGCCACACTCAACGGGTAGCCGTGCCAGTGTCAGTGATCCGGGTTGCTTTACCAGTCCCCTTGCGTCAATCCTTTGATTATTTGCTACCAGCCGGTAGCGAAGTAAAGGTTGGTTGCCGCGTTCTGGTGCCTTTTGGCAAAAGGGAATTGGTAGGGATTGTCTGGCAGCTGCAACCTGCGGATGCTTATGCCGAGGATACGTTAAAACCCATTATTGAGCCACTGGATAGCACCCCGGTATTGTCTGAACGTCTTTGTCAGTTGCTGTCCTTTGCTGCCGATTACTACCATCACCCCCTGGGGGAGGTGCTGATCTCCGCCATCCCGGCGTTGCTGCGCGAAGGTAAGCCACTTCCCAGCTGCCAGTCGCTAAACTACCAGCTTACCCAGGCAGGTCTTGCTGCCACTGAGATGGATTTACAGCGCGCGCCTAAGCAGCTGGCGCTGTGGCAGCAGTTACAACAAGGGGATGTAGCCGCTGACGACATCCCCGCCGAACAACGACCGGCACTGCGGGCGCTGCTGCAAAAACAGCTGGTGGCAGCAATTGAAGTGCCTTTTGCTCCCTACCCGGTAATAACCACTGCCAGTGCCGGTTTAAAGTTAACCACCGATCAGGCGCTGGCGGTCTCTGCCATTGTGCAGGCACAGGGCCGCTTTCAGCCATTGTTGCTCGAAGGTGTGACCGGCTCCGGCAAAACCGAAGTGTATTTGCAAAGCATCGCCCCTTTACTGGCAGAGGGGAAACAGGTGCTGGTGCTGGTACCAGAGATAGGCTTAACCCCGCAAACGCTGGCACGTTTTGCCGATCGATTTGCCGTGCCGGTGCTTAGCTGGCATTCCGGACTCACCGATACCGAACGTCTGAGGTGCTGGCAGCAAGCGGCCACCGGCAGCGCGGCCATTGTGATTGGCACCCGCTCGGCATTGTTTCTACGCTTTGCCAACCTGGGGCTTATCGTGGTGGATGAAGAACATGATGCCTCGCTCAAGCAGCAGGATGGCTTTCGCTACCATGCCCGTGATCTGGCCATTAAACGGGCCGCACTGGAGCGATGCCCGGTGGTGCTGGGTTCGGCCACACCCAGCCTGGAAAGCCTGCACAATGCACTGCAAGGCCGCTTCCAGCTGTTAACGCTGAGCAACCGGGCCAGTGGTCAGCAATTGCCTCAACTTGAGCTGATCAATTTACAACAGCAACCGGTGCAGTTTGGCCTGGCCGAAAGCACCATTCAGCAAATAAAAAAGACCCTGCAGCAAGGTTTTCAGGTGATGCTGTTTTTAAACCGGCGCGGCTTTGCTCCGGCTTTGTCATGCGATGAGTGCGGCTGGGTCGCCGATTGCCAGCGCTGCGATGCCAGCATGACCTGGCATAAAAGCGATCGTCAGCTCAATTGCCACCACTGCGGCAGCAGCCGGCCGGTCCCCCGCCAATGCGGCCACTGCGGCAGTACCCGGCTGGTGCCACTGGGCCAGGGCACCGAACAACTGGAAACCCAGCTGCAACCGATGTTTCCGGATGTTCCAGTGGTACGACTGGATCGCGACAGCACCCGGCGCAAAGGCAGCCTGGCCGAAGCCCTGCAACACATTACCGAAGGCGGGCCCCAGCTGATTGTCGGTACCCAGATGCTGGCCAAAGGCCATCATTTTCCAAAAGTCACCCTGGTGGTGATTGTTGATGTCGATGGCGCTCTGTTTAGCAGCGACTTTCGCGCACCGGAGCAGCTGGCGCAATTGATCACCCAGGTGGCTGGTCGCGCTGGCCGGGCGCAGCATGCCGGCAAAGTACTGCTGCAAAGCCGCTATCCGGACCATGGCATCTTGCAGGATATCATCCACAACGGCTACGACTCCTTTGCCCGACTGGCACTGACTGAACGACAGCAAACCTTATTGCCCCCCTACCAGTTTCTGGCGCTGTTTCGCGCCGAATCGCATCAGGACGACGTACCGAGGCAATGGCTGCAGCAGTTGGTCGAGCTGGCGCAAACAGCAGCCCCGGCTATACAACTGCTGGGGCCAATCCGGGCACCGCTGGAGCGCAAAGCCGGCAAATACCGCTGGCAGCTGCATTGCTACAGCGCCAGCCGCGCTGGCCTGCACCAACTGCTTGATCAGCTGATTGCCGCCAGTCAGGGTTGGCCACTGAGCCGCAAGCTGCGCTGGCAACTGGATGTGGATCCGGTGGACTTATCCTAAACCTGGCCGAGTAGCTCTGCGGATGTCGATTGCACTGCTGTCCCCTAAACCGCTAGAATAGCCCCTGATTCGATGTTGGAGTACCAGGCCCGCCATGCCAAAACGTGATTATGTAAAAACCGCCCGCCCACAAGCCAAATCCCGTAAAAAAGCGCCGGCCAAAGCGCCTTTTCCCTGGCTGGTGCTGTCGGTCACGGCTGGGCTGGTGTTTGTTTTTGGCTGGTTTCTCTGGACCATCAACCAGCAGGAGCCGGTCGCTACCAAGCCGCAGCCAGCTGCGGTGGTCAAAGATGAATTGCCTGAGCGCCCCACGGAAGAGCCGTACCAGTACATCCGCGAACTGGAAAACCGCGAAGTGGTGGTGGAAGTGCGTGAGCTTGAGTCGCGCGGGCCGTTTCAAATGCAGTGCGCCTCCTTTCGCAGCGAGCAGCAAGCCGATGCGATGCGGGCGCAGATTGCCTTTGCCGGCTTTTCCTCCACCATTCGCCGCACCGAAGGCAGCAATGGTGTCTGGTATCGGGTAGTGCTAGGCCCTTACGACAGCCGGCGTCAGGCCGAAGCCGATCGCAACCGGCTTCGCCGCAACGGCATCAACAGTTGCCAAATCTGGAACTGGAACTAGCAAGCGCCCTTGAAAAGCGAGCATGAAGCCCTCAGATAGCCGTTATCTGAAATGCCATAAGGGCTCCACATGACTACCATCGTTTCTGTTCGCCGCAATGGCCAGGTCGCACTGGGCGGCGATGGCCAGGTTTCGCTTGGCAATACCGTAATGAAAGGCAATGCCCGCAAGGTGCGCCGCCTCTACCACAACAAAGTGCTGGCCGGTTTTGCCGGCGGTACCGCCGATGCCTTTACCTTATTTGAACGTTTTGAAGCCAAATTGGAGATGCACCAGGGCCACCTGATGCGGGCTGCGGTGGAGCTGGCCAAAGACTGGCGCACCGATCGTATGCTAAGACGCTTAGAGGCGTTGCTGGCAGTAGCCGATGCCAACACCTCGCTGATCATCACCGGCAATGGCGATGTGATCCAACCGGAACATGATTTGATTGCTATAGGCAGTGGCGGCCCTTTTGCCCAGGCTGCTGCGACCGCCCTGCTGGAAAATACCGAACTAGCCGCCCAGGACATTGTTGAAAAAAGTCTGACCATCGCTGGCAATATTTGCGTATTTACCAACCAGCACCACACCATTGAACAGTTATAAGCAGGTTACCTTATGTCCGATATGACACCCAGAGAAATTGTGCACGAGCTGGATCGGCACATCATTGGCCAGCATCAAGCCAAACGCGCTGTTGCCATTGCGCTGCGTAACCGCTGGCGCCGCATGCAGCTTCCTGAAGCCTTGCGCCAGGAAGTCACGCCTAAAAATATTCTGATGATAGGCCCAACCGGGGTGGGGAAAACCGAAATTGCCCGGCGTTTGGCCAAGCTGGCCAATGCGCCTTTTATTAAGGTTGAAGCGACCAAGTTCACCGAGGTGGGCTATGTCGGCAAGGATGTGGAAAGCATTATCCGCGATCTGGCCGACAGTGCTGTGAAAATGCTGCGCGAGCAGGAAATTGCCAAGAATCAGTACCGGGCCGAAGAAGCCGCCGAAGAACGCATTTTGGATGCGCTCTTGCCACGCGCTCGTGATAACTGGCAAGACGACCAGCCAGCAGAAAACAGCAACACCCGTCAGGTGTTTCGCAAAAAGCTGCGCGAAGGCCAGCTGGATGATAAAGAAATCGATATCGACATTGCTCAGCCGCAGCTTGGCATTGAAATCATGACCCCACCAGGCATGGAAGAGATGACCTCGCAATTGCAAAGCATGTTTCAGAACCTGAGCAGTGATCGCAAGAAAAAGCGAAAATTGAAAATCAAAGATGCCTTCAAACTGCTGGTGGAAGAAGAAGCCAGCCGTTTAGTCAATCCGGAAGAGCTGAAACTGCAAGCCATCGAATTGGTCGAACAAAACGGCATTGTGTTTTTGGATGAAGTGGACAAAATCTGCAAGCGGGAAAACACCGGTGGCCCGGATGTCTCCCGTGAAGGCGTGCAGCGTGACCTGCTGCCGCTGATTGAAGGCTGTACCGTCAACACCAAGCACGGCATGATAAAAACCGATCACATTCTGTTTATCGCTTCGGGTGCCTTCCAGATGAGTAAGCCATCGGATCTGGTGCCGGAGCTGCAGGGCCGCCTGCCCATCCGGGTGGAGTTATCTGCGCTGACTGCGGATGATTTTGAGCGGGTCTTAACTGAGCCAAAAGCATCGCTAACCGAGCAAAGCATTGCCATGCTGGCGACCGAAGGGGTGAAACTGGAGTTTACCAAAGACGGTATTCGCAAACTGGCCGATGCCGCTTTTCATGTCAATGAAAAAACAGAAAACATCGGTGCCCGTCGTCTGTATACCGTGATGGAGCGTTTGCTGGATGAAATCTCGTTTGAAGCGGCTGATCATGCCGGTCAGAGCGTGCTGGTCGATGCGGCTTATGTCGATAAACATCTGGATGCACTGGTGCAGGACGAAGACTTAAGTCGCTTTATTCTGTAATCATGGTCAAGGCTGCTGAGGTCCGCAAGCTGCATTATCACAAGCGCAGCAAACTGCTGGAGCTGCATTTTTCCGATGGCAGCAGCGCCAGCCTTTCGGCCGAGTTTTTGCGGGTGCACTCCCCCTCGGCCGAAGTACAAGGCCATGGCAAGCCAGTACTGGTAACAGGCAAACAGCAGGTTGGCATTGAGCGGCTGGAGCCAAGTGGTCATTACGGGGTGCGGATTTGCTTTGACGATGGCCATCAAACGGGCATCTACCGCTGGGCTTACCTACAGCAACTCGCCAGTGAGCAAACCGAACTGTGGCAGTACTACCAACAGCGACTGGCAGCGGCCAAAGCCAGGCAAGACAGTGTCCCCATTCGTTTTATTGATGCCGCAAAGAGCAGCAAAGACCATTGATGCGACATTGACGGGCCACTAGTCTGGTGGCCCGGTTTCCATTTCTTGTTGCTCACCGTACAATCTTTGCCAGGCCTGCTGCAGACGCTCTACCACCGCAGCACGGGTTCCTTTACTGGCCGCCAGATAAACATCCGCCCGTGATGCCGGAATAGGCAGCAACACTTGCACAGCATCGCCGGGTAATTGATAGGGCTTTAATAACTCCGGCAACAGCAAAGGGTTTTCCAACACTGCATCGATCCGGCCATTCATTAACAGCTGCAGCGCTTCATCGGTGCTGGCGGTATAAAACACATCCAACAATTCCGCTTCAGGCAAGCTTTGTACCAGGGAAGCAGCCGCATGACCTCTCGCTAACGCCAAAGATAGAGGCTGCTGATGCTGCAAACGACTTTGCAAAGACAGAAAATTATCAGCTTTTACCAGCACAGCCAGCTCAAAGCTGGCAATCCGACCAATCCACTCAAACTCCGCTTCCCGCATTGCAGTACGGGCTATGGGATAAATCAGTACATTAGATTCAGAGCGGGCCAGTTGATAGGATCTAGCCCAGGGATACATAGCAAACTCAGCCTCGACACCAGCTTCGGTTAACAGTCGGCGCACCCAATCGGTGTTGCTGCCTGATACCTCACCATGCTCCAGTGTCTGATAAGGGCTCATCGGGGTTGTCACCGCTTTCAATGGCTCGGCCTGACACCAGCCAAACAACCCCACAGCAATCGCCCATAGCAATAGTCGCATCACATCGTCCCTAATTTAGCGCATGCCTTGACTATAGAGCTGTCCCTAAAAATGTCAACTCAGGCTTTGAAGCGATCCACCGTCTGATGCAAACGAGCTGCCTGCATCGCCACTTCGTCACTGATTTCAGCATTGTGCTGCGCATGCTGATACGACTGTACTGAAATATCACGAATTTTTACCACATTTTGGTTCACTTCTGCCGCCACCTGACTTTGCTCCTCAATGGCCGCCGCGATCTGGGTGGTCATGTCCATAATGCCACTGACATCCTCAGTAATTTGTTCCAGCAGCTGCCGCGCCAGCTGCGCCTGCTCGGCACTGGATAAACCCTGCTCACGGCAGTGCAGCATGACCTGCACAATGTCCTGGGTACGGCCCTGCAAGCCACCAATGATCTGCTCAATTTGCCGGGTGGACTCCTGGGTACGCATCGCCAGGTTTCGCACCTCATCTGCCACCACAGCAAAACCACGTCCCTGCTCCCCTGCCCGGGCAGCTTCAATAGCAGCATTCAGTGCCAGCAAATTGGTTTGCTCGGCAATGCCCCGGATCACATCCAATACCGAGCCTATGGTCTGGCTGTCCTGCTCGAGTGCCTCAACTACCTGGGTCGCATCCTGCAATTCGGCCGATAAACGCTGAATACCAGCAACTGTTTTCTCCACCTCTTGTTGGCCATGCTGGGCATTGTCATTGGTGCTGCTGGCCCGACTGGCAGTGCTTTCGGTATTGCCAGCGATTTCATTGATGGTGGCCCCCATCTCAGTGACTGCGGTGGCCACCATATCGCTTTCCTGCTGCTGCAGCTGCATGCCATCGCTGGTTTCATTGGTCGATTTTGCCAGCTGCTGAGTGGCCGTATCCAGCATCTCCAAGGCCTGATTGACGTTGTTGACCAGGTCCTGAAAGTCGCCAATCATGCCATTGACGTCGGTAGCCAACTGGGTCATTTCATCTTTGCCTTCCATCTGAATACGCTGACGGAAATCATTGTCACGCCGGATCAAACCAACGGTCTGGCAAACCGCCAGGATCGGCTGCAAAATGCTGCGGCTGGTTAAAAATACCAGCCCTAGTACCACCAACAGTACCAGCACAAAGAAGCTTAGCGCCAGCCACTGGGTGCGGGCAACCGCATCGGCTATAGCCTGACCAGTCGCATCCGATAACTGCTTCAAACTTTGCTCAGTCGCATGAATAGCTCGGCGCATCTCCCCTTGTAAACCAGAGTTTTGATCCAGTCCGGCCTGCTGATAGGCAGTCACCAGATTACTAAAGGCTTGCTGATAAGCAGCTGACAATTGCTGTAGCTGCTGGCGCTCTGCGCTATCTGCAGATTGAATCGCACGCTGTAGCTGCTGGAAGTCTTGTCCAAAGCGTTGGTAATAATCTGCGTTGCGGCGCAATAAAAAATCTTTTTCGTGGCGGCGCAGCTGTAACAAGAGTGCCATCAAACGGTCATCCCCGCGTTGCTGCACCAATTGTTCTATCTCTTGAGCGGCCTGGCGCAGCTCCCCTTGCAACCCCTCGGCAGGCGTTAAGCCCATCAACTGATATTGTCGTACCAAGGCAGCAAAGCTTTGCTGGTATCGCTCGGTCAATTGACTGAACTCCTGCAAAGGCTGACGATCAATGCCATGCTGCTGTAGATCCGCATCCAGACTGGCGGCTAATTGCTGCATACCACTGTAGTGTTGTTGCATTCGCTCCAGGTAGCGCGCTTCAAACCGGAGCAAAAAATCTTTTTCATGGCGGCGAAACATCAACACATCGGTATTGAGGCGCTGCACGCTTTCCTGTGCCTTAGCCAGACTTGTCAACTGGCTGCTTTGATAAAACAGTAGCCATAACATCACCAACATCGCCAGCACCAAAGCAATGCCATTCGCCATCAACCGCTGTTTAATACTAAATTGACGAAACATAATCTCTCCCGTCAGAGCACTCCTGAGTTCATTAACAAGAATAGTGAGTAATTTCTGATACTGCGCGCAAATCAAAGAAAAAATTGATGCACCGCTAAGATTCTGCAGATAAAGGACAAAGAGCCAGGATAAGCGCTTGAGCTGTCACACCAGCGAGCTATACCCAAGTAACCTCAAGATGCAGAATTCAGCGGGAGATAAAATCACTTGAGGCAAGGCTGCTGTTGGAAGCTTTGGTGGTTCCAAAGCGAGAACAGTGAACGCGGCATCAAGCGATTTTAGCGCCGCCCTGCGGGAGCCGCTGGGCGCTTCCACTGCGGTGTTACCATGGCTAGCAAGGTAGTCGACATTGCGTCGCCAGGGTGCCTTGCATTGAAAGCGCCCAGCGTCTCTGAAGCTCGCATCTTGAGGTTACTTGGGTATATACTAGAACTCACCTCGCGCTGTTTACCGGAGCCACCCATGGAATACAACACCTCTGAACTTTCTGATCTGTACGCCGACTCAATTGATGTGGTGGAGCCCATCTTCAGCAACTACGGTGGCCGCCGCTCTTTTGGTGGCCAGGTTCGCACCATTAAGTGCTTTGAAGACAATGGCCTGATTCGTCAGGTACTGGCTGAGCCAGGAGTTGGTAAGGTGCTGCTGATCGATGGCGGCGGCTCGACCCGCCGGGCTTTGCTCGATGCCGACCTGGTGTCACTGGCCAACAGTCAGGGTTGGGAAGGGATTGTTTGTTATGGTTGTGTACGGGATGTCGATGCGCTGGAAGACTTCGACGTCGGAGTTCAGGCCATCAATGCCATCCCAGTCGGCGCCGATGATAAAGGCTTTGGCGAGCTGGATGTTCCTGTGAACTTTGCCGGCGTTACCTTTTTACCGGACGATCACCTCTACGCCGATAACACCGGTATTATTTTATCGCCCGATCCACTGGATATCGAATAAACCATGGCTTTACTGCGCTACCAAACCGAACAGCTCAAGGCCTGGTTCAACCCTCGACCAGATGAACAAAAGCAAGGCCAAAGCCTGTTGTTGCTTGATGATGCTCTGCCAATCATCGAAGCACTGCAACAGGCCAAATCGCGAGGCGCCCGCTTTGCACTGCTGGGGATCCCGGAAGATATTGGCCCAAGGGCGAATCTTGGCCAGGGCGGTGCTGACCTCGGCTGGCAAGCCTTTTTGCGCTGTTGGCTTAACCTGCAGGCCAATCAGTTTACGGAAGCAGCAGGCCCGATTTTACTGGCCGGTGAAGTGGACTGCGCGGACTTGCAGCAGCAAAGTCAGGCTTTGGACAGCAGCAAACCAGTCCAGCTGCAGCAATTACGGCAGCTGTGTGCCGAGCTGGATGTTCGGGTAGCGCAAGCCATCCAACCTTTGTTTGATGCCGGCTTTGATGTGATGGTGATTGGTGGTGGCCACAACAATGCTTATCCCATCATCAAGGCGTTGGCGCAACAAACCGGCTTGCCTGTCAGCTGCGCGAATCTGGACCCACATGCCGACTTTCGCGCGCAGGAAGGACGCCACAGTGGCAACGGTTTTAGCTACGCCAAAGCAGAGCAATTACTGGATCATTACTTTGTGCTTGGTCTGCACGAATTAAAGAACAACAGAGCCAGCCTGACTGCGCTGCAACAAGCCGGCGCTGAGTTTATCAGCTTACAAAAACTAAGCCCCCGCCAGGAGATTTCATGGCCAGAGGCCTTGGATCAATGCGTTGATTTTGTCGCCAGCTCTGAAGGGGCTATAGGTATTGAACTGGATACCGACAGCATTGAGTTGATGCCGGTCAGCGCCTTTACCAGTTGCGGCCTTTCGGTAAAAGCGGCTGAGCAATTCGTCTACCAGATGGCACAATTACCACGCTGCCGTTACCTGCATTTGGCAGAAGCCGCCCCTGGCCGCCACCCGGCCGGGCAGGCTGCCGGTATGCAACATGCGGGGCAGGTACTTGCAGCTTTATGCTATGCTTTTATTCAGGCGAGAGCGGTCCTGCCTGACCAGACGAGTGGTGCCATTGCCTAAGCCAGGGCTCTAATCCAGCTAATTCAAAAGGCCGGGAGTAATAAAACCCCTGGCCCCGGGTGCACCCCATACGCACTAACTTCTGTTCCACTAACTCTTCTTCGATCCCTTCGGCAACAACCCCCAAACCAAGATTACGGGCAATATCAATAATCGCCCCGGCAATGGCAATGTGAGTATCACTTTTGTGAAGATCATTGATAAAGCTACAGTCAATTTTGACGTGGCTGATGGGCAACTGACGCAGATAAAACAGCGAAGAAAAGCCGGTACCAAAATCATCCAGCACCAATTCCACTCCAAGATTCTTTAAACGCTGCAACATGGTAAGTGCCCGCACAGGATCATCCGTCAGAACCCGCTCGGTCAGCTCCAGTACCAGACTGGCTGGTTTTACCTGATACTCCAGCAGCAAAGCTTGAAGATAATCCACCAGCTCATCCTGCAATAAATCTTTACTGGATAGATTCACAGCCAGCTTCATGGCTGGAAACTCCCTTTTTAACGCCGCTAGACTGGCAACAGCGTGCTGCAATACCCACTCAGTGAGTGAGTAGATCACCCCCAGCTCCTCAGCGGTTTCCAGAAAGTCTTCCGGTGACAATAATCCCAGCCGAGGGTGTTGCCAACGAACCAGCACTTCGAACGCCAGCAGTTGGCGCTGTTTTAACTCGATCTGGGGTTGCACATAAAGTAACAGTTGATTTTGCTCAATACCCTGCCGTAATTCAGCCATTAAACGTAGCTTGCCGTCCGTATAATTAAGTAAAGAGGGATCAAAGACGGCATTATCCGGCGCCTGACAGCGATGATGTTGTAGTGCAAGATAGGCGCGATCCATCAGCTCATTTAGTTGACTGCCGTGCTCAGGAAAGCAGGCAATACCACTGACCAATTGATAGCTCATAGCACTACTTTGCAACACCAGAGGCTGCGTGACCGAGTCTTCAACCTGTTTAGCCAATTGCTCAGCCAGATAAGGTTTAGTGGTGATATCAACCCATGCCATAAAAGCAACCCCACCCAGATGACACAACCGAATGGCTTTTTGCTCGCGCCACTCCAGACAAAGCAATTCTTCGTGCTGATGCAACTGCTCGTTGATACGATGCGCCAGCTGCATCAGCAATAAATTACTGTTCTGATAACCTAATGCTTCGTTAATTTGTTCAAACTGAGTCACTTTAAACAACACCAACGCGAAACGTTTGCCTTCGGATTGTTGCAACACGGGTTTCAGCTGTCGCCGCAACAGCTCCTTGTTGGGATAACCACTGATTTCGTCATGCAGTAAAGCATGCTCTGGCTCAGTCAGCGGCACTCGCTGACGCAGTTGCTGCTGCAGCACCCGGATCCGCCATAACAACAGCAAGATCACAACCACCAGCGCCAATGGCCACCATAGCAACCAGGCCGGCACTGATGAAATTGCGGCAAAGGTTGGTAAGGGGATCGCCAGCAGGCAAGCAGTTAAAACGCGCATTCTTTACAACTCAGTAGCATTCATCCGCCTAGCATAGCTGCTTTGGTCTAATTGTAAAGTCAGGGACAGCCGGGTATCACTACTGGCATGCCATTCACCACCAATTGCCGCAAGGAATTCACCCCCTGCTGGTACACCAGCTCCGCCGGCTGGCTGATGGCATAACAGCCAAAGTCAGCTTTGTTGCCAATGGCCAGGGTGCCGGCATCACGGATACCCAGCGCTGTCGCGGCATGGCGGGTCACGCCAAGCAAAGCTTCTTCCGGGGTTAGCGCAAAGAAGGTGCAGGCCATATTCAGCATCAGCGGCAAATTGCACAGCGGCGAGGTGCCAGGATTGAGATCGGTGGCGATGGCCATCGGCACCTGATAACGGCGCAGCAGTTCAATCGGTGGCTTTTTGGTTTCTTTTAAAAAGTAAAAAGCACCGGGCAGCAACACGGCCACAGTGCCGGCTTTCGCCATCGCCTGCACACCGGCCTCATCCAGATACTCGATATGATCGGCCGACAAGCCACCAAACTCGGCCACCAGGGCACTGCCCCCCAGATTGGACAACTGCTCGGCATGGGCTTTGACCGGCAATCCCAGCGCTGTGGCGGTTTGAAACAGCCGGCGGCTTTGTTCGACGCTAAAGCCGATGCCTTCGCAAAACACATCGACCGCATCGACCAGCTGCTGTCGGTGCAGCTCGGGCAGCATGGTCTGGCACAGGTAATCGATGTAGGCATCGCTGTCGCTAAACTCCGGCGGCAGGGCATGAGCGCCCAAAAAGGTGGTATGGATACGAATGGGGTGATGCACCGCCAGCTCACGCGCCACCTGCAGCATTTTTTGCTCGCTGGCCAAGTCCAGTCCGTAGCCGGATTTAATTTCCACTTCGGTCACCCCTTGCGACAGCAAGGCATTGAGCCGGTCTTTGCCAAGCACAAACAGCTGCTCGGCACTGGCCTCGCGGGTGGCTTTAACGGTGGAGCGAATACCGCCCCCGGCTTTGGCAATGGCCTCATAGCTGGCGCCTTGCAGCCGCATTTCAAACTCATTGGCCCGGTTGCCACCATAGACCAAGTGGGTATGGCAATCGATCAGCCCCGGCATCAGCCACTGTCCCTGCACATCGTACAAAGGGGTACTGAGCGCATCAAAGGCGGGCAGTTCACTTTTCGGACCCAGCCAGGCAATGCGGCCGTCTTTTACCGCTATGGCAGCATCGGTGATGGCGCCATAGGGTTCGCTGCCGGCTTGCATGGTGGCCAGATTGGCATTGAGCCAAACCGCATCAAATTCAGTCATTAAGCTACTCCGGGATCAATTCAGTACTGTTTTCATAAAAATAGTGTACCGCAAAAACTTGTATATACAACCAAGATCGGCTATTTTTATTAGCAACCGTTGCCACCAAGGGATCGCCACCGCATGGCCGTCGCCAAATTTGCCGAAATCAAAGATTTCATGCTGACGCAGATCGAAATCGGTGCCTGGCCCGAACACAGCCGGGTGCCGTCCGAGAATGAGCTGGCCGAGCAGTTTGCCGTAAGCCGGATGACCGCCCGCCGCGCGCTGCAAGAGCTGACCGAGCAAGGCATTTTGTACCGCACCCAGGGTGTGGGCAGCTTTGTTGCGGCACTGAAATCGCAATCCTCCTTGCTGGAAATTCGCAACATTGCCGATGAAATCTACAGCCGCGGTCACAGCTACCGGGCCGAGCTGATCCAATTGACCGAGCTGCCCTGCCCGGCCACCGTGGCGGCGGCGCTCGGTTTAAAGCACAACGAGCGGGTGTTTTTCTCGCTGATTGTGCATTTTGAAGACCGCCATCCGCTGCAACTGGAAGCCCGTTACGTCAATCCGCGGCAAGTTCCGGATTACATGGCGCAGGATTTTTCCGCCATCACGCCGCACCTGTATTTAAGCCAGGTGGCACCGCTGACCGAGGCGGAGCATACGGTGGAAGCCATCTTACCGGACAGCTTCACCTGCCAGCATTTGCAATTGAAGAAACCCGAACCCTGCCTGCGTCTGACCCGTCGCACCTTTAGCCGCGATGGTGCCGTCAGCCTGGCGTACCTGACCTCCCCGGGCAGCCGTTACCGGCTCGGGGGCCATTTAAATTTCGCGCCAGCAGGCGCAACCAGGAGCTCATGATGTCTGATCCACGTATCGATAACAGTCGGGTGATCCGCGCCACCAGAGGTGCGGAAAAAACCGCCAAAAGCTGGCTGACCGAAGCCGCCAAACGCATGCTGATGAACAACCTGGACCCGGATGTGGCCGAGCACCCGCAATCGCTGGTGGTGTACGGCGGTATCGGCCGGGCGGCCCGCGACTGGGCCTGCTTCAATAAAATTGTTGAAGTACTGGACCGGCTGGAAGACGACCAGACCTTGCTGGTGCAAAGCGGCAAGCCGGTCGGGGTCTTCCCCACCCACCCGGATGCGCCCCGGGTGCTGATTGCCAACTCCAATCTGGTGCCGGCCTGGGCCAACTGGGAGCACTTTAACGAGCTGGATAAAAAAGGCCTGATGATGTACGGCCAGATGACGGCCGGCTCCTGGATTTACATCGGCTCGCAAGGCATCGTGCAAGGCACTTACGAGACCTTTGTCGCCATGGCCAAACAGCATTTCAATGGCGATGCCAGCGGCAAGTGGATCCTGACCGGAGGCCTGGGCGGCATGGGCGGCGCTCAGCCACTGGCCGGCACCATGGCCGGTTTTCATATGATTGCCTGTGAAGTGGATGAAAGCCGCATTGATTTCCGCCTGCGCACCGGCTACGTCGATGTCAAAGCCACCAGTCTGGATCAGGCGCTGGAGTTGCTGGAGCAAGCCAAAGCCTCCGGCAAGCCCACGTCCATCGGTTTGCTGGCCAATGCCGCCGATGTCTTTGCCGAGCTGGTAGAGCGCAACATCATCCCGGATGTGGTGACCGATCAAACCTCTGCCCACGACCCACTGAATGGGTACCTGCCACAAGGCTGGAGCATGACTGAAGCAGCCGAACGCCGCCTGCAAAACCCGGATCAGGTGGTCAAAGCCGCCAAGCAGTCAATGGCAGTGCAAGTTCAGGCGACGCTCGATATGCAGAGCAAAGGCGCCGTCGCAGTCGATTACGGCAACAACATCCGTCAGATGGCCAAGGACGAAGGCGTGCACAATGCCTTTGATTACCCGGGCTTTGTGCCGGCCTACATCCGGCCGCTGTTTTGTGAAGGTGTTGGACCATTTCGCTGGGTGGCGCTGTCGGGCGATCCGGAAGACATTTACAAGACTGACCAAAAAGTCAAAGAGCTGATCCCGGACAACCCGCACCTGCACCACTGGCTGGATATGGCGCGTGAGAAAATCCACTTTCAGGGCCTGCCAGCCCGCATCTGCTGGATTGGCTTAAAAGATCGCGCCCGGATCGCGCTGGCCTTTAACGAGATGGTAAAAAACGGTGAGCTAAAAGCCCCTATCGTGATTGGCCGTGACCATCTGGACTCCGGCTCCGTTGCCAGCCCGAACCGTGAAACCGAAGCCATGCTGGATGGCTCGGATGCTGTCTCCGACTGGCCACTACTGAACGCCTTGCTGAACACCGCCGGTGGCGCCAGCTGGGTTTCCCTGCACCACGGTGGTGGTGTCGGCATGGGCTACAGCCAGCACTCAGGTGTGGTGATCGTGGCCGATGGCACCGAAGCAGCTGCCAAACGACTGGGCCGGGTTCTGTGGAACGATCCGGGGACCGGCGTGATGCGCCATGCCGATGCCGGCTACGACATTGCCCAAAACTGCGCCCGCGAGCAAGGGCTGGATTTACCGATGTTGAGCACCAAGGAGTAAGCCATGACCACCCCATTTACATTGACACCCGGCCAGCTCAGCCTGAGCCAATTGCGCCAGCTTTGGCAAAATGACCAAGCCATTGCCCTGGATAAAGCCGCTTACCCGGCGATTGCCGCCTCGGCCAAAACCGTGGCCGATGTGCTGGCCAAAGGTAAAACCGTCTATGGCATCAACACCGGTTTTGGTCTGTTGGCCAATACCAAGATAGCCCCGGATCAATTGGAATTGCTGCAACGCTCCATTGTGCTGTCGCACGCGGCCGGCTATGGCGAGCTGATGGCCGACCAGACGGTGCGGCTGATGATGATTTTAAAGGTCAACTCCCTGTCGCGGGGCTACTCTGGCATCAGGCCAGAAATCATCGATGCGATGATTGCTATGATCAATCAAGGCGTGTACCCCTGCATTCCAGCCCAGGGCTCAGTCGGCGCCTCCGGCGATTTGGCCCCGCTGGCGCACATGGTACTGCCGCTGATTGGTGAAGGCGAGGTGCGTTATCAGGGCAAGCAACTGCCAGCCAAACAAGGCTTGCAACTGGCTGGGCTTGCACCTGTGGTGCTGGCGGCCAAAGAAGGTCTGGCACTGCTGAACGGCACCCAGGCCTCCACCGCCCTGGCGCTGGAAGGCCTGTTTAAAGCCGAAGACTTGTTTGCTGCGGCCAGCGTAATTGGTGCACTCAGTGTGGAAGCCGCCCTTGGCAGCCGCTCGCCCTTTGATGCCCGCATTCATGCCATCCGTGGTCAGCAGGGTCAGATCGATGCCGCCGCCATTTACCGCCATCTGCTCAGTGATCGCTCCGAGCTTGGCGACTCGCATCAGGATTGTGAAAAGGTGCAGGATCCTTACAGCCTGCGCTGTCAGCCGCAGGTCATGGGCGCTTGCTTGACGCAAATCCGCCAGGCGGCTGTGGTGCTGGAAACTGAAGCCAATGGCGTCACCGACAACCCACTGGTGTTTGCTGAAGAAGGCGATATCCTCTCCGGTGGTAACTTTCACGCCGAGCCGGTGGCGATGGCGGCCGATAATCTGGCGCTGGCGATTGCCGAAGTCGGCTCTTTGTCCGAACGGCGGATGGCGCTGCTGATTGATGCCAGCCTCAGCAAACTGCCGGCCTTCTTGGTCAACAACGGCGGTGTTAACAGTGGCTTTATGATTGCCCAGGTTACTTCGGCGGCTTTGGCATCGGAAAACAAGTCGCTGGCGCACCCGGCCAGTGTCGACAGCCTACCGACCTCGGCCAATCAGGAAGATCATGTGTCGATGGCCACCTTCGCCGCCCGGCGGCTGGCACAAATGGCCGACAATACCCGTGGTGTATTGGCCGTCGAGTACCTGGCTGCCGTGCAGGGACTGGATTTTCGCGCACCGCTCAAATCCACCGAGCGGCTGGAGCAGGCCAGGGCGCTGTTGCGCGACCAGGTCAGCTTTTATGCTGAAGATCGCTACTTCGCGCCGGATATCAAAGCCGCCGCCGAGCTGCTGGCCAGTGGCCGCTTAAGCAGCCTGCTGCCTGCGGCCATGCTGCCCAGCCAATAAGCGCTCACGCCCAGGTCCACTGCAGTGGGCCTGGGTCTTCTTGATAGCTCCAGAGCACACTTACTACCTCTTTATCTGGCTAGACCAGTTGTGCAAAATTTGCTAAGGTCAGGACCAGCTATAATAAAAAAAACAATCAGGCCGGGACCTTACCATGACGCTAACCATTGCTCACCGCATCATCCTTGGATTTGGCTTGATTGTCTTCTTGCTGGTAGTAGCCAGTGGCTCTGCACTGCTTAGCTTTCTATCGATTGAAGAGTCAACCCGCAATGTCAATGAACGCGCCATACCCACCCAGCAACTAAGCAATCAGGCCCAAATACGGCTTTTGAGTATGGCCAATGCCAGTGCCCAGGGCTTTTCTGCCGAAGAACCCGCCCTGATCAGTCAGCAGCAACAGCTCTTTACCCAGGCAGATAGCGGCCTGCAGCAACTGTTGCAACAAGCAGCAGAGTTAACAGAACAACATCGTGAACTGCAACAGACCCTGCAACAAGCCAAACAACAAAGCAGCGCCTACCGCCAATCCGTCCGACAGATGTTTACACTGAGGCTGGAAGTAGAGCAAAGCCGTGCTGAAGTACAGCAGGTATTCCAGCACTTAGAGCAGCAATTGGATGCCCTTGGCGCCCTGTTACTGGATTTATCCTATCTGGATGGCGCCGATAGCGATACGTTGGAGCTGATCGAAGGCACCGCCGGTCGTATTGACGGCCAGCTGCTGGGCCTCATCAATACCTTGCGGGAAGTGGCTAATGCCAACGAGCTGACACAATTACAGCGTAGCGAAGACAATATCAATTTTGCTTTTAGTGATATGCAGGTCAATATCGACTACCTGGCTCAGTTGGTGGCAAACATTGATACCGGCGGGCTTTGGTCGGATTTCGAAGCGCAGCTGCAACAACTGGAGCAACAGCTGGTGCAGCACCAAACATTGCTGAGCCTGCAACTACAGCGGCTAACGCAACAACAGGCAGCGCGTCAGCATTTACAACAGGCAGAACTGGAGTTTAGCAATGGCATCACTGCCTTGCAGCAGATGGCTAGTGCAGCTGATCAGCAGGTCAGTCAACTGCAGCAAGCCGTTAGCCGTACCATTTCGCAAGGCAATTGGCGCAATGTCATCATTTTGCTGGTGCTTATCGTGCTGGCCAGTGCTATTGCCTGGGTCACCATCCGCGCTATGCTGCAACCATTGGCCAAAATCAACCAGGTGCTGGGGGTGATGGCGCAGGGCGATCTGAGCCAGCGCCTGACCATTCAGCGGGATGACGAGTTTGGTAAGCTGGCAAGCAACGTCAATCAGCTGGTTGAGTCGCTCAGCAGTCTGGTACAACGCATCCAGAACTATGCCAGCGAACTTAACCACAGCGCGCAACGCTCTGGTACGGATGTGCAGGATATTCGTGCAGCACTGCAGCAGCAAACCAGCCAAATCGCCAGCATCAACTCAAGTACTCATCAACTCAGTGAACAAAGCCAGCACATTGCCGAGCAGGCAGCTCAGGCCGTACAAGAAATGCAACAAGGCATGCAACACAACAAGCAAGTGCATCAACTGTCTGAACAAAACAATCAGCGTATTGGTCACCTGGCCAAGCAGCTGCACAGCATTGATGATCGGATGCAGCAGGTCAATGAGCAAACCAAACAAATAGGCAGTATTCTGGATACGATTGGCAGTATTGCTGAGCAAACTAATCTGCTGGCACTCAATGCCGCCATTGAGGCAGCTCGGGCCGGTGAGCAGGGGCGCGGTTTTGCGGTGGTCGCCGATGAAGTGCGCACCCTGGCAGGCCGAACTCAGCAGGCAACCAATGACATTCAAACCATGATAGAGACACTGCAGCAAGGTACCAAAGCAGCTGTGCTAGCGGTGCAACAAGGCAATAACGATGCAAGCCAATGTGTGCAGGAAAATCAGGCGCTGCTACAAGCATTGCAACAGATTCACCATGCCATTACCCAGATGCACGGCATTAATGCCAGCATTGCTGATGCCACCGCCTTGCAACTAAGTCAGGGAGAGCAAATCAGTCAGTCCATGGAGGTCGTTGTGCAACTGGCAGAGAACAGTACCGAAAAAGCAAGTAGCACCCAGGCTCACAGCCAGGATGTGACACGGTTGGCCTCAGAATTGGAGCAGGCCAGTGCGGCTTTCCGTTTGCGACAGTAAGCCTGAGCGACTGAGCCCCTGCTCCAGTAAATTTGGTTGGTATTCAAGCAGCTCTATATTGGCTTCACGGGCAAAAATACGCTCCTGGCTGGTGAAGCCCTGAAAACTAACCAACATACCTTGCTGGCAATCGTGACTTAGCATCTGCTGAAAACGTTCACGTAAGCATTCCATCGTCACCATATTGTCTGCATCCGGATGAAAATACACCAGGGTTTTGCCGGTTTTACTGTGCCAGAAAAACACCTCAGTACCATCTGTGCTGGCAGGCTCCATCGCCCCCTGCTGCTGCAACTGCTGCTTTAAGCGACTGAAAAAAAACTCCTGCTGCTCGAATCGATCCTGTTCACGTTGAAATCGTTTAGGAAGTGCCAACCAACGATTGCCAGAATCCATTTCGATAAAAGCGATCAGATTAAACATCAGAGCCGAGACAAACAGCAGGACAAACGCCCACAACAGGAAAGTGGACCAAAACTCTGATAACACCAGAGCTGATTGGGAAAACACAATGGAATGTTCAGAAAACAACAAGAATAAAGCCCCTGCCGCTATCCCTAGCAAGGTGCTGATGGTAGATAATAACAACCATTGACTGCGCATGATAACTCGACCTTGAGTAGCAAATACTGTGAGGTGGAGTATGGGGTTTTAACAGGAACAAGTCCTGACAAAAGCCTGATAAAAGTCGGATAAAGTCACCAGCAAGCTGATAAAAATGTGTTTAAGACCTATCTTCCAGTGCTTGCAGTGCCGATGGATAGCGATATTGAAAAGGTAACTGCTGTTGAATACGCTTAGCCACTACTCTGCGCTGACTATCCGTAGTGTTCCCATCATTCAATGCATTTCGCTGTAACAGCGCCCGGGCCTTGGCATAAAACTGCTTACGGGAAACAAAATCCGGGCAGCATAGATTGTACAGTCCAGGCCATGCCTGTTGCTGCAAAATCACCCGCACTGCCTCGATCACATCACTGCTATGCACCATGTTGACCGGCGCATCCGGATCAGTCAGCACATCGTTTCGTAGGAAGTTCCCGGGGTGTCGCCCCGGGCCAAACAGGCCGCCCAACCGCAAAGTACAGGTTGGCAAAGCCTGTTGCAGCAGTTGCTCGCCCTGATAAAGCAATTGTGCTTTAGCATCCGTCAGTAACAACTGACTCTGTTCATCCACTTCACCGCTCAGGCCGCTATAAGCGCCGGTCGAACTAAAATGGATGCAAGCCAGGCTTTCAGCAGCCTGCATCAACCTGACCAAAGAATTCAGGCTATCCAGATAACCAGCCCCAGACTGTTTACGCCAGCCCGGTGTAATCGCGCAAATCACTACCGCCTGCTGAAACTGCTGCAGCACAGTGGACGAATGTGGCAATGACAACGGCAGGCTGAGCACCTGGGCTGGCACACCTTGCGGCAGCTCTGCCAACCCAGCCTCAGACTGACGGGTCAGCAGCAGTTGGTGCCCCTCTTGCTGCAAAACAGGCAACAGTTGCTGTCCCAACCAGCCACAACCCAGCAGGATGACTTTCATGGTGCGCTCCGTGGCAACAGTGCTTTGTACTGCCCTTCAAACAGGGCAACAACCTTACCGGCACTTAGCAACTCGACCCTGATGCGCTGACTGGCATGCCTGCCGTGCTTTAAGACCGTTAAATCCCCTTTGGCACTCAGTAAGGAGCAACGTGCTTCCGGCTGAGCTTGCATCGGTTTCAGGTAACGGATGCTGGCATCTGCCAGCACCAGGTCCGCTTGTAACTCAAGCGCTTGCAGCTGCAAATGCAGCAACCCCCAGCCCGTCAGCGTAGCCAGACTGTACAGGCTACCGGCAAACATGGTGCCGTGCAGATTGATGTTTGGCTCCAGCGGTGCCTGACAACGAAGCTCAGTGCCATCAAAGGCTGCAATCTCAAGTTGCATAAAGCTACTCAGCGGAATTTGCTGATGCCAGCTTTGCTGCAATTGCTGGCAGCGTTGCTGCCAAACTGCTTCAGTCCCTGGCAAACGCAAATAACGGTGCATGCGGTAATGCGCTACTCCGAACTGGGTGGGGGCCGGCTGTTGCACGCTGTAACCAAGCCGTTGATAAAAGCCCTCTGCGCTGTCGCGGGCGTTCAGCACCACCTCAGTACAGCCAAGCGCAAACGCCTGCTGCTCCAGCTCCGCCACCAGACGGGCACCCAGTTGCTGCCCCTGATACTTAGGGTCTACCGCCATGTAGCGAATTTGCGCGCTACCATCACCGAGCTGATGCAACCGGCCTACCGCTATCAGTTTGTTACCATCCAGTACCATACGATGGTAACTCTGTTGCTCCAGCTCATCACGCTCTGAACCCGGAGGCTGCTGCCAGGGCGCCCGAAGCTGTTGCCAGCGGAACTGGAAGTACGCCTGCCAATCGGCATCAGTTTGAGGGGAACTAATACGAATCGTCATGGTTTAATTACTTTTGCTTTCAAGTAAAAAGGTCACAGGACCATCGTTGACCAAGGCGACCTGCATATCAGCGGCAAAGCGGCCGCATGCCACGATCAAGTTATGTTCTTCGCAACGCTCGATAAAATGTTGGTACAACCGCTGTGCCTGCTCTGGAGCAGCTGCTTGAGAGAAGCTGGGCCTGAGCCCGGTGTTGGTATCTGCTGCCAAAGTAAACTGTGATACCACCAGCAACTGACCTTTTACCTGTTGCACATTCAAATTCATTTTACCGTGCTCATCACTGAAAACCCGATACTTACAGACTTTATCGGCCAAAAGTGCTGCACTTAGCTCTGTATCTGCTTGCTCCACGCCCAGCAATACCAGCAAGCCCTGCCCGATCTGTGCAATTTGTTCGTCAACCACACAAACACTGGCGCTACTTACCCGTTGTATCAAAGCTTTCATTCGCAGCACTCCTCCGACTCACTGACTTTATCCGTTCGCAACTGTTCCCAGTCTTTCAGGTAAGCGGTCAACTCAGCACCGACCAAGACCACCAGCCAGCACAGGTACACCCACAGGAATAAGATGGGCACCAAGGCCATGGCACCATAGATCACCTGATAGGATGGAAAGTGAGTAATGTAAAGTGCGAAACCATACTTCAATAACTCAAACAATAACATGGCCAGTAATCCACCCCAAAAAGCATGCCGGATCCGAACCTTGGTATTGGGCACCACCAGATACAAAATACAAAATGCCAGCAAAGACATCAGATAAGGCACCAGTCCCAATAAAAAGCTGGACAAGCCAGGGGTAAAGTCCTCGGCAAAACGTGTCAGCGTCACCAGGTAAGAGCTAACCGCAATGGAGGTACCGAACAGGATAGGGCCCAAAGTCAGGATCATCCAGTAGATGGAGAAGGAAATCACCGGTCGGGGTCGCTTGTTGATGCGCCAGATTTTATTCAACGTTTTATCGATGTTATGGATAAGCAGCAAGGCCACTACGATCAGTGCAGAAATACCAATGGCCGTCATACCGCGGGTATTGCCAATAAACTCATTCAGATAATCTTTGATTTCATCACCACGCGACGGTACTACATTGGCATAGAGTAAACCTTCCATGCTCTGACGAAACTCAGCAAACATCGGAAAAGCGCTCAGCATCGAGAACATCACCGCAATGAAGGGCACCAGCGATAACAGGGAAATATAGGCCAGATAGCCACCCACCAGATTAATCTGATCGTGCTGACAGCGCCCGATATAGCCTTTGACGAACTGCGAGCTGGCGTTGATAAACTCACGCCACTTAATGGCTTGCACCAAAGCACTCCTTGGTCTTCGATTTGGCTTCAGTGTATAAAAAAAGCCGGGAACTGACCAGCAGTTCCCGGCTTTCAAGCCAGTTTAACCGTTAGCTGAGCAGCAATCAGGCACCTGATTGACGGCTGGCCCGTTTGCGATCATTTTCAGTCAGATGGCGCTTACGAATACGGATCGAAGCTGGGGTCACTTCCACCAGTTCGTCGTCATCAATAAACTCCAGCGCCTGTTCCAGCGTGAAACGGATAGGTGGTACCAGATTAATGGCTTCATCGGTACCGGATGCCCGTACGTTGGTCAGCTGCTTGCCTTTTAAGCAGTTCACCGTCAGGTCATTGCTGCGACTATGAATACCAATCACCTGGCCTTCGTACACTTCTTCTGCATGGCCAATAAACATCCGGCCGCGCTCCTGCAACGAGAAAATCGCATAACCGGCCGCTTTGCCCATGGCATTCGAAATCATCACGCCATTGTTGCGCAGACCAATGGTGCCGCCTTTGAACTCTCCATAGTGATCAAAGCTGTGGTACATCAGGCCAGTCCCAGAGGTGAGCGTAATAAACTCGGTACGGAAACCAATCAAGCCACGGCTTGGTACCACGAAGTCCATCCGCACCCGGCCTTTGCCGTCCGGCTGCATGTTGGTCATCTCCGCTTTACGCTCGCCCATTTTCTCCATCACGGCGCCCTGATGCGACTCTTCACAGTCGATGGTCAGTTGCTCGTAGGGTTCCATTTTCACACCATCCACGGTCTTCATGATCACTTCCGGCCGGGATACTGCCAGCTCGAAACCTTCGCGACGCATGCTTTCGATCAAGACACCCAAATGCAATTCACCACGACCGGAAACACGGAACTTATCACCATCTTCGGTTTCCTGCACCCGCAGTGCTACGTTGTGTTTCAGTTCGTTTTGCAGGCGCTCTAAGATCTGGCGCGAGGTGACAAACTTGCCCTCTTTACCGGCAAACGGCGAGGTGTTGACCTGAAAGGTCATGGTCACGGTTGGCTCATCGACCGACAAGGCAGGCAGAGCCTCAACCGCAGACGGCGCACAAATGGTATCGGAAATTTTCAATTCACCCAGGCCGGTAAAAGCGACGATGTCACCCGCAGTTGCTTCGGTGGTGTCAATCCGCTCCAGGCCAAGGTAACCAAAAACCTGACCGACTTTGCCATTGCGCTTTTTACCATCGGCACCAATGATGGTGACTTGCTGATTAGGACGCAAGGTGCCACGCTTGATCCGGCCAATACCGATAATACCCAGATAACTGGAGTAATCGAGTTGTGAGACTTGCAGCTGGGTGTCACCTGCGGGGTCAACATCCGGTGGCGAGACATGATCAACAATCGCCTGGAACAGTTCGGTCATGTCTTCTTTTGGCTCGCTGTGATCCAACGTCGCCCAGCCATTTAAGGCAGAAGCATAGACAATCGGGAAGTCTAGCTGTTCATCACTGGCACCCAGGTTATCAAACAGATCAAACACCTGATCAATGACCCAATCCGGGCGGGCACCAGGACGGTCGATTTTGTTCACCACGACAATCGGTTTCAGACCGTGGGCAAAAGCTTTTTGCGTGACGAAACGGGTTTGTGGCATCGGGCCATCAACCGCGTCGACCAACAACAGCACTGAGTCGGCCATGGAAAGCACCCGCTCTACTTCACCACCAAAATCGGCGTGGCCCGGGGTGTCCAGAATATTAATGTGGTAATCGTTCCAGCGCACAGAGGTGTTTTTTGCCAAAATGGTAATGCCACGCTCTTTTTCCTGATCGTTGGAGTCCATCACGCGCTCTTGCAGTTTGGCCCGCTCATCAAAGGTGCCGGACTGCTGCAGCAGTTTATCAACCAGGGTGGTTTTGCCGTGGTCGACGTGCGCAATGATGGCAACATTACGTAGTTTTTGAATATCGGTCGCGGTAACGCTCATGCTTTCTCTTTCCTCTGTGGCACCCTGTGACCGTCAACGTGACCACCTGGCAAACAACAAACTCTTTAAATAAGGGCGCATATTCTACTCTGTTTCGCGCAAAAGAAGAACAAAAGTCGGATTTTTTTCCCTCAGCCAACCAAAGCCCCCTGCCAGACAGCAAAAATGTGCTAGGCTGGTATGCACCATCCTGGAGAATGCCTGCACCATACTGGTGCGCAATAGCAGTGCAGAGACACTAGTGACGTTTTATCTATTTGATTTTTAAGGCTCTGAATGAGTGGCACATATCTGGCATCTATTCGGGCGATGAAAAATTTTCCTATGGAACCAACTGGAGGAACCCATGGCTGCATCTGTAATGAAGATGATTGAAGAGAACGAAGTAAAATACGTCGATCTGCGTTTTACCGATACCAAAGGCAAAGAACAGCACGTCACTGTGCCGGTGAGCCAAATTTCGGAAGACTTTTTTGAAGACGGTAAAATGTTTGACGGTTCTTCCATCATGGGCTGGAAAGGGATCAACGACTCCGACATGATTTTGATGCCAGATCCAGACACTGCTGTGATGGATCCTTTCTTTGAAGAAAGCACCCTCAATATCCGCTGCAACGTCATCGAGCCAGGCACCATGCAGGGTTATGATCGTGACCCGCGCTCCATCGCGCTACGTGCTGAAGAGTACCTGAAGTCCACCGGCATCGCCGATACTGTGCTGTTTGGGCCAGAGCCAGAGTTCTTTATGTTTGATGACATTCGGTTCCATACCGATATGTCCGGTTCATTCTTCAAAATCAACGATGGCGAAGCCGCCTGGAACTCAGGTGCTGAAATGAGCGATGGCAACAAAGGCCACCGCCCACGCGTTAAAGGTGGCTATTTCCCACTGCCTCCGGTCGACTCGTCGCATGATATCCGTAGCGCTATGTGTACTGTGCTGGAAGAAATGGGCCAGGTGGTGGAAGCTCACCACCACGAAGTGGCTACCGCTGGTCAGAACGAAATTGCGACCCGTTTCAATACCCTCACTAAAAAAGCCGACGAAGTACAAATTCTGAAGTACGTCATCCACAACGTCGCGGATATTTACGGCAAAACAGCCACTTTTATGCCTAAACCACTGTTTGGCGATAATGGCTCAGGTATGCACTGCCATCAGTCATTGGCCAAAGACGGTGTCAACCTGTTTGCCGGTGATAAATACGCTGGTTTGTCTGAAATCGCCCTGTATTACATTGGCGGTATCATTAAGCATGCCCGCGCCATCAATGCCTTTACCAACCCATCGACCAACTCGTACAAGCGTTTGGTACCTCACTACGAAGCACCGGTCATGTTGGCCTACTCAGCCCGTAACCGCTCTGCTTCCATCCGTATTCCCATGGTCCCAAGCGCCAAAGCACGCCGTATTGAGTGCCGTTTCCCGGATCCGGCGGCTAACCCTTACCTGGCCTTTGTGGCTCAGTTGATGGCCGGTCTGGATGGTATCCAAAACAAAATTCATCCTGGCGATGCCATGGATAAAGATCTGTACGACCTGCCAGCAGAAGAAGCCGCCAATATTCCGCAGGTTGCTACTTCACTGGATCAGGCGTTGGATGCGCTGGATGCGTCACGTGAAATCTTTACCAAAGGTGGCGTCATGTCGAATGATATGATTGATGCCTACATTGCCATCAAACGTGAAGAAGCGCGTCGGGTGAATATCGCGATTCATCCGCTGGAATTCGAGCTGTACTACAGCGTTTAATGGATCCGGTATGATCTTCGTGGCCCGCCAACTGGCGGGCTTTTTTCTGCCATCAGCTCTGCAACAGGTCCTGCCTGCGCAACAAATCTGGTCAAATGCTAAAAACAGGCGTACAGTTAACATTGACAGTTTGACTAAATAAGCAACAGGATCCAACACCGTGATAACACGACTACTGACCCTTGTGTTTTTACTTTTGCTTTGTTTGCCTACGCCGGTAGATGCCAGTGGCAAAGTCTATGTCTGGCGAGATGCCAATGGTGTGCTGGTCTTTTCCGACAGCCCCAGGCCTGGTGCTGAAGAGGTCAACCTGACTACCCGGGTCAATCTGATGGAAACGACCGAACCATTCCGACCGCAGCAACAAGAAAAATCCACTCCGATTAGCATTGAAATTACCAATCCGGAACAAGAAGCCACCGTTCGCGACAACACAGGCACAGTGCATGTCACAGGTCGGGTTTTACCTCGCTTCACCAGAGGGTTTCAGGTGGCGCTTCTTGTAAACGGCAGCCGTTATGGCATCCCTCAAACCAGCACCACTTTTGTGTTACGCGATATGGATCGAGGCGAGTATCAGCTCCAAATGGAACTACTGGATCAAAGCGGCAAGCAAATTGCAAAGAGTGATGTCATCACCTTTTATTTGCACAGAGCAACGGTGATATCCCCTAGATAGGGCATTTGTGATGCAATTTTCAGCGGACTAACGTACACTGGCATCACAAATGCACCACAATGGTGCATGAGGATTGACCGTGACCGGAGCAGAACCAGAGTCCAACAAAACCGTACTTTTCCAACCTGAGCAGCTGAGCGATCTACTCAGTACTGCTGTGTTGGTGTTGGATCAACAACTGCAAATTTGCTTTCACAATGCAGCCTGCAGCCAGGTACTGAGTATCAGTGCCAAACGACTGAGTGATCAGCCCTTCCTAGAATTATTTCAATACTGCGAACTGGGTAAAGAGCCCTTGCTGCGAGCTTTGCAACAACAGACGAGCTTTGCCATCAGCGATGTACAAACCATCTTGCACGACGGCCACCCGACCTTACTTGATGTGTATTTAAGCCCGTTCGAGCATCAACAGCAGTGGTATTTGCTGCTGGAGATCCGCCAGATTGAGCGCCAAAGGAAAATCAGCCAGGAAAATGTACAGCAACACCAACATCATGCGGCCCGTGAGTTGGTTCGTAATCTGGCACATGAAATTAAAAACCCACTGGGTGGTCTGCGTGGCGCAGCCCAGTTGCTCGAGTCCTCATTGTCTGACGAGCAAAAGGAGTATACCCAGCTGATCATTGCCCAGGCCGACCGGCTGCGCAAACTGGTAGACCGCTTGCTCGGCCCTTACCGGCCACCACAGCAGCAATTTGCCAACCTGCACCAGGTGATTGAACGGGTGTGTCAATTGGCACAGCTGGACAACCCGGCGCAGGTCCGTTTTCAGCGCGACTACGATCCCAGCATACCGGTATTCCGCTTTGATCCGGAGCTGATTGAACAAGCATTGCTGAATATCGTTCGTAATGCCCAACAAGCGTTGGAGCAAGGCGGTCATATCCTGCTACAAAGCCGCATTTTGTATCAGCACACCCTGCACGGCCAGCGGCATAAATTAGTGGCTGCCATCAAGGTCATCGACAATGGCCCGGGTATCCCGGCGGATATCCGCGACACCTTGTTCTACCCCATGGTCAGCGGTAAGCCTGGTGGCAGCGGTCTGGGCCTGACCATCGCTCAAACCCTGCTGCATCAGCATGGAGGCTGGATCGACTGCGACAGTTGGCCAGGCCATACCGAATTTACCTTGTATCTTCCCATCAGTGACACAGAGGAAACCGTATGAATCAGGATGTATGGATCATTGATGACGACAACTCCATCCGCTGGGTGCTGGAAAAAGCCCTGCAGCGGGCTGAGATCCCATGCGAAAGTTTCGCCAGTGCTGATTTGATGTTGCAGCGCCTCGACTACCATCAGCCTGCGGTAGTGCTGTCCGATATTCGCATGCCCGGCACCGATGGCATGGCCCTGCTGGCACGGTTGCAACAACTAGCACCTGAGCTCCCGGTCATCATTATGACCGCCCATTCGGATCTGGACAGTGCCGTTAATGCCTTTAAAAGTGGTGCTTTTGAATACCTGCCCAAACCCTTTGATATGGATGAAGCTGTGGCGCTGGTGAGCCGGGCGCTGGAGCACAGCAAAGCCAGCTTGCGTAAAACCAAAGCCAGCCAGCCACAACTGCTGCCCGAGATCATTGGGGAAGCCCCGGCGATGCAGGAGGTCTTTCGCGCCATCGGCCGACTTAGTCGCTCCAGCATCAGCGTGCTGATCAATGGTCAATCGGGAACTGGTAAAGAGCTGGTGGCCCAAGCACTGCATAAGCACAGCCCTCGCAGCGACCAGCCCTTTATTGCACTGAATATGGCCGCCATACCAAAAGACTTGATTGAGTCCGAATTGTTCGGCCATGAAAAAGGCGCTTTTACCGGGGCAGCCAATGTGCGCAAAGGCCGCTTCGAGCAGGCCGATGGAGGCACCCTGTTTCTGGATGAGATTGGCGATATGCCACTGGATGTGCAAACCCGTCTGCTGCGGGTGCTGGCTGATGGCCAGTTTTACCGGGTAGGGGGTCATCAGGCCATCAGCGTCGATGTCCGGATTATCGCTGCAACCCATCAAAACCTGGAACAGTTGGTGGCGAAACATCAGTTCCGGGAAGACTTATTTCACCGGCTCAATGTGATTCGGGTGCATCTGCCACGCTTAAAAGAGCGACGCGAAGATATACCCGCACTCGCCCGGCACTTTTTACAGCAAGCGGCTCGCGAGCTGAATGTCGAAGCCAAACAACTGAGCAATGAAGCAGAAAAATTTCTGCAACAGCTGGACTGGCCCGGCAATGTCCGTCAACTGGAGAACACCTGCCGCTGGCTTACCGTGATGGCCAGTGGCAAACAAGTCTTGATTGCCGATTTACCCCCTGAGTTATCAGGCCCGGCCCCCCAGGAGCACGCCGCTGCTGATAGCTCAGAAAGGCCAGGTGGCTGGCAGGACAGTTTTCGTCACTGGATGCAGCAGCAACTGAAGCTTGGCCGGATGGATATCCTGAACGAAGCCAGTCAGCAACTCGAAAGCATTGCCTTGCAACAGGCGCTGCAGCACACCCATGGTCACAAACAGGAAGCGGCCCGCTTTTTAGGCTGGGGCCGCAATACGCTAACACGGAAATTAAAAGAGTTGGATCTTAGCCAGCATTAGTCCGTCGTTGACTGCGCTGATAGGGGCGCTGCTCTGAGCGCTGTTGCAACTGCTCGCGCTGCTCTGCGGTTAATAATTGCCAGAACTGGTGACGAAACTCCAGCATGGCTAACTGGCGTTCCAGTTGCTGTTGCTGGCGCTGCTCCAGCAGCAAGCGAGCAGCAGTGGCATCAAAACTATCGGCCTGAACCAGCTGCTGCAGTTGTTGCCGCTGTGCTCGCTGCTCAGCCCGATCGCCGTGCTGTGCCCGCTGCGCCTGGCGTAATGCCTGCAGTTGCTGTTTTTGCTCATCTGTCAGCGCCAGTTGGCGATGCCCCTGCCCTTCAGCAGCGTGCCGGCGGTATTGACTGTTATACCGATTACCCTCTTGTTTCATTCCAACACGCTTAGCACCATGCTGCCAACGCTTACCATGGGGTTGCTGCTCTGCAGTCACGGACTGTGCAATCAGTTCAGTAGCAGAAATGGGCGCCGCTGCCATACTGAGCGAACCGGCCATCAGCAGTGAAATCATTGTGGTTACTTTCATGGTCTGTCTCCTTTTGCTTGACGGTTTCAGCTTAGCAGCCCGAATGCAAAGGAGTGCAAAGGCTGTGTAAAGGTTGGGTAAAGGCCTGTTCGTCTCGCTCTGATGGCGTTAGACTGATCACTAAAGCAGAGTCAATTCCCAGTGCAATCAACAGAAGTGAGCCAGATGAACCGTATTTTGATGATCGATGACGATGTCGCGCTGACTGAGCTGGTCAAAGATTACCTGCAACTGGATGGCTTTGCCTTTGATGCCTGCCACGATGGCGTCACAGGCCTCACCCAGGCACAAAGTCAACAGCATGACTTACTGCTACTGGATGTGATGCTACCTGGCATGGATGGTTTTAGTTTGTTGCAGCAGCTGCGTAAAACCAGCAACTGCCCGGTGCTGATGCTGACCGCCCGAGGTGATGAAATTGACCGTATTGTTGGGCTGGAGCTTGGTGCCGACGATTACCTCGCCAAGCCGTTTAATCCAAGGGAGCTTGTCGCACGCATTAAAGCCATTTTTCGTCGTATCGAGCTGGTGCAGCAAAACAAAGAGCGGCAAGTAACCACCATCACACTGCACGATCTGCAGCTGGACAGTTCCAGCCACCAACTGACAGTGCAGCAACAGCCAGTACAGCTCACCGCCACCGAGTTCCAACTGCTGGATTATCTGATGCGCCGGGCCGGTCAGGTCATTAGCAAAGAAGAATTAAGTAAACAAGTGCTGGGGCGCAGCCTGCAACTGCATGATCGCAGCCTGGATATGCACCTGAGCAACATCCGCCGAAAACTGGCAAAGCACAGCGCGCAAGAATACATCCAGACACTGCGTGGTAGCGGCTTTCGTGTTGTTCCGGAGCCTGAATCATGCTGAAGAATCCGCTGCACTATCTGGCCAGCCGAATCTTCCTCTGGTTTTGGTTGGTGATCCTGGCTACCGTGGCGGCCACCTTACTGATTGCACGTGGCCTGCCGGAGCAAACCGAGATACGACGATTGCCACCGGCTATGCAGCACCAACTGCATGCAGCAGCCCGTTTTTATGGTGACGCCCACTCATTGGAAGATTTGCTGCAGCGGCTGGAGCGTCGACGCCAGGGCCGCTGGCTGCTGGTCGACCCAGAGCGACAGCAAGTTCTGAATCCGGCAGGGCTGCCTCGGCAGTTTGACCACAACTGGCTGACTGAGCTATCCGATCTGGAACAACCACGCCTGTTGCATCACTCCAACCTGCTGCTGGCAGGCCCAATCGCTATCGAAGTTGAAGGTCAGGCTCTGGCATTGTATCAACAGCGACAGCGCCCACAGCAGCCCTGGTGGCAACTAAACGCCCTGCCCCAATCCTTGTTATTGCTCAGTCTCTTCCTGATCTCAGCTATTGCCAGCTTGTTTCTGGCCATCTCCATTACCCGGCCACTGCGTGAGCTCTTACACAGTTATCAGCATTTTGCTGCTGGTGATCTGTCCAAACGCAGTCGCGCATTGGCAAAACGCAACGATGAGCTAGGGACTTTAGGCCGGGGCTTTAATACCATGGCAGAGCGGATCAGCGGCTTATTGCAAGCACAGCAACGTTTACTCCGCGATGTGTCGCATGAGTTGCGGACCCCTTTAACCCGGGCACAACTGGCACTGGCACTGGAAGAGCGTCAGGGCCAAGGGAAACAATTGCCGCGCTTACAATACGAGCTGGAGCAAGTTGATGCGCTGCTGGATGAACTCCTTACCTACAGCCGGCTGAACAGCGGTCACTATCCGTTTGAGCAGGAACCGCTGGATCTTTCCGAGTTGATGCAAGAGCTGGTGGATAGCAGTCAGTTGGAAGCCGAACACAAACAACAAACTATTCATTTGGATTGTCCTGCCAACATTGAATTGCGAGCCGACAAGCGCCTGCTGTGCAGGGCACTAGAGAATATCCTGCGTAATGCACTGAAATACAGCCCTGAGGGCAGCTCCATCCAGTGCCAGCTGAAAGTTGTTGATTCGAAGCTGCATATCAGCATTTGCGATCAAGGCTGCGGGGTTCCGGCTACGGAACTCGAGGCCATTTTCACCCCATTTTATCGGGTCAGTGACAGCCGCAGCAGTGACACGGGTGGCTTTGGCCTCGGGCTGGCCATCGCAGCGGAGTCGATACGACATCATGGCGGCCAGCTGCAAGCCAGTTTAAACCAACCACAAGGATTGTGTTTATCGCTTACCTTGCCGTTTTCTCATCACTCACCACTTGAGGAACGAAGCAATGCCAAACAGTGACCAGACGCTGATTGAAAACCCGGTGCAGCAAGGCTGGTTGCAACACTGGCAGCCGCTGTGGCAACAAATGCAGCATGGTACCTTGCACAACCAGCGGGGGCTGGCTTTGCACTACAGTCATTACCAGTTGCCCGGAGCAGACACAGCGGTGGTGATAAGCTCAGGGCGCATCGAAATGGCCATCAAGTACAGTGCAGTCATTTTTGAACTGGTGCAAGCAGGGTACAGTGTCTATATTCTGGATCACCAAGGCCAGGGCGCTTCAGCTCGTGAGCTGAGCAATCCACATAAAGGCTATATCAGCAATTTCGATCAGTACAGCGATGACTGGCAACAGTTTATGCAACAGGTGGTCCTCCCTGGCCAGCATCAATGCTATTTGGCGCTGTGCCACTCAATGGGCTCTGCTATTTTTGCCAATTACCTGCTGCGCCACCCGCAACATCCCTTTGCCGCCGCCGCGCTGTGCTCACCCATGCTGGGTATTTATTCCGGGCCCATCCCTTTTGCTGCCGCAATGCCCATTGTCAAAGCGCTGCACTGGTTAAACCACCAGTTGTCAGCCCAAAGCTGGTATCTACCCGGCCAGGGCAATTATCGTCCCGAAGCTTTTGCCCGCAACCGGCTAACCAGTTGCCCGGCTCAGTACCAATGGCTGCTGTCGCTGTATGAAGCCGAGCCAGCTTTGCAACTAGGAGGAGTGACGCTGGACTGGTTACTGGCGGCCGATCAGGTCATGCGCCGCCTGGCAGAAAGCGGCCACAGCATTGAGCTGCCTTTGCTGGTGTTGCAAGCTGGGGATGATAAGGTAGTGGATAATAAAGCTCAACAACGCTTTGTTGCTCAGCGACCAGAGCGACGGGAGCTGAAAGTTCTGGCTGGCGCGAAGCACGAGCTGCTGCTGGAGCACGCACCTATCCGTCAACAGGCCATGCATTCCATTATGCTGTTTTTTGCCCGCTATCGGGCCAGGCAGGGCTGACAACAGCCCTAACTGCCGCCAACAAAGCCCTGTTGGCGCCAGGCTTCATAGCTAATAATCGCCACGGCATTGGCCAGGTTCAGACTGCGGCTGTTTTGTTGCATCGGAATGCGGATACGCTGCCCGGTAGGGAATGCATCCCGAATTGCATCTGGCAGACCAGAGGTTTCTGAGCCAAACAGCAGCACATCACTTTGCACAAATGCCACCTGATGATAAGGCTGGCTGCCTTTAGTCGTGCACGCCAGGATGCGGCGCGGCCCAATCGCAGCTAAAAATGCCGCATAATCGGCATGACGGTGAACCCGGGTAAGATCATGATAATCCAGTCCCGCCCGGCGTAATTTCTTTTCCTCCAGTTCAAATCCCAGCGGTTCAATCAGGTGCAACTGAGCGCCCAGGTTGGCACAGAGTCGAATGATATTTCCGGTATTTGGCGCAATTTGCGGCTCAAATAGGGCGATGTCAAACATAGAACCTCGATAGTGGTGCGAAAAGCCATTGCAAAAGCCGAAATATAACAGATAAAGCAGGAGCTGACATCCGCTCTATCCTTGAGCTGTAAAGGCTTTTGACAGCAAACGTCACTTTAGTTTGCACTAAAATACTGTTTTCGAATTATTACCGGAGAAACCGCATTAAAAGTTGCAATCTTTTACCTGGCAACGCTATAGTTAATGCTCATATATTCGTCGACACAGGGATGTTGTTACCATGGCGCAGCTCGGCCGCATTTTTTGTACTGCCACGCTTCTGCTTGCGAGCGGTCCGGTGTCTGCTTTTTCCATCACGTCAACGACCGTTCCTGCATACTTGTTGTTGCTTATTCTCGCAGTGGCGAGCCTGTCGCTCTGGTTCAAATTACACTCAGCAAACCGTACTGCCAAACAACTTCGCACCTACATCGAACAGCACAGGGATGCAGTCTGTCTGCTGGATGAGGCCCTGAATATTCAACAGGTAAACCCTGCTTTTTGTCAGATAACGGGTTTTAGCAAAGAACAGATCCTGGGTCAGCCATTGAAGGTATTTAACAGCCAGGGAGAGCCGGAAGATCTTGCCTGTAGTATTCAGCAATCGCTGCAAAAGCGCAGGTTTTGGCATGGGGATATCTGGAGCAGAAAAGCCAACCAACAGGTCTTTGCTCTGGATTTGGCCATCAGCTGTTTGCAGACAGCCACCAAGTCAAAACCCGCTTTGTATCTTGCGACTTTTGCTGACATCAGTACCCGTAAAATGAATGAGCTGGAATTACGCCGTGTTAATACCAAAGATCCTGGCACCCGGCTGCCCAACCGGGCAGTGTTTATGGATTATCTGGAGCGAGAGCTGCAATCTGTGACAGAGCAGCATCCAGCTTTTGCAGTGATGATCTTACAGCTAAATAGCACCGGCTTTGATCCCATGACACAGCCATTGCCCTTGGCCGAATTAGCAGCAGCCATTCGCTCACAGTTACCAACCAATGTACTGCTGGCGCGCTTAAGTACTAATGAGTTTGGTATTTTATTGCCCGCTTACCTGGCCAGTAAACGGCTTGATCTGCACTGCTATCGATTAGCGCGGCAAGTACTGAATGTCATCGAACGTTCAGCGGACAGAGGTCCTTTCTCTCCTGCCGTTGGGATTGCCTTGTACCCGGACGACGGCCATAGCTATGATCAACTGCTGCGCAGTGCCGATCATGCGCTGCAGCGTGCCCACTCAGCAGACTCGCCCATTCAATTGTTTAATCAGGCCGCTCTACCTCGCTCCAGCGATTCGTTTGTGCTGGAGCAAGAGCTGCAGCTTGCACTGAAAAATCAGGAAATTCGGCTGAGCTTTCAACCGAAGTTGTGTGTCAGCAGCAACCGGGTATCAGGCCTTGAAGCTCTGGCCCGCTGGCAGCATCCGCAACGCGGCTTAATGCTACCCGCACAATTTCTGCGCATCGCAGAAGAAACCGATACCATCATTCAACTGGATCATTGTGTACTGCAACAAGCCTGTGAGCATTTGCAGCACTGGAGTAAAACAGGCTTAATGCGCGGTCGTCTGGCCTTAAATATAGCCAGCCAGACCTTCTTTCAGCCGGATTTTTTGGCTTATTATCTGCTCCAGCTGCAGCAGTACCAGCTGAAACCTGAGCAGTTTGAGCTGGAACTCGATCAAACCATCTTGCAGCAACAACCCGAGCAAAGTAAACGGATCTTACACAGTGCCAAAGAAGCTGGTTTTTTCCTGGTACTGGATCGCTTTGGTGCCGGTTTATCCGCGCTACAACATCTGCGTGAGTACCCCTTTGATCAAATCAAAATTGATGGCAGCCTGGTGCAGAAGCTGGAGCAATCAGAGCTGGATCGCAATCTCACCGCCAGCCTGATTCGAATGGCCGGTTACCTGCAATTAGGTGTGGTTGCCTGCCAGGTAGAAAATGAAATGCAAGCCTATCTGCTGCATGTGATGGGCTGTGAAACAATTCAGGGCAATGTATTTAGCAAAGCCGTACTCCCTTCGGAGTTAGCCGGGGTAATTGCCAAAGAAGCACGCGCTATCCGACAGCAAACCGGTTAAAGCCGCTCTGCTGTAGCATAAAAAAACGCGCTACAAAGAGCGCGTTTTTTTGCTTTAGCGGAAGCTTAGTTCATCTGCTGTGGCGCTTCACCGGCGTCAGCCTGTCGCTGCTGGACATACTGGGCGAACAAGGCATCAAAATTAACCGGTGCCAGGTTCAGCTGTGGGAAAGTACCACGGTTGACCAGGTTGGATACGGCTTCGCGAGCGTATGGGAACAAAATGTTCGGGCAAAACGATGCCAGCATGTGTGCTAACTGGTTCTCAGGCAACTGCGCAATGCTAAAAATACCCGCTTGCTGCACTTCACAAAGGAACGCTGTTTCCTCACCTACCGTAGTGGTCACGGTCAGGGACAGAATAACCTGATACACATCATCTTCCAGCTTCTCACTGCGGGTATCCAGATCAAGTTTTACTTCCGGCTTCCACTCTTTGCGGAAGATGGCAGGTGCATTTGGCGCTTCAAAGGAAATGTCTTTGACAAAGATGCGCTGAATGGCAAATTGCAGTGCCTGTGGATCCTGTTGCTGGTTTGCAACGCCGTTTGCTTGTTGTTCGGCCATGATAAGTCCTAAATTCTAAGTAAATAATTAATTTAACAGCGGGTCCAGTTTACCGGCTGCATCC
Organism: Alkalimonas cellulosilytica; assembly: GCF_036325985.1. Classification (NCBI taxonomy): domain Bacteria; kingdom Pseudomonadati; phylum Pseudomonadota; class Gammaproteobacteria; genus Alkalimonas; species Alkalimonas cellulosilytica. Next base: position 162,547 of record NZ_JAUHLI010000009.1, on the reverse strand, counting down.
AGAGCAACCAGATCATCGCAACCGCCAATGTGCTGATCATTGATAAAAATTTGCGGAACTGTGCTACGACCGCCCGCTTTTTCAATCATCTGTGGGCGCAATTCAGGCTGTGCATCAATGCGAAACTCCTGGAACTGGACCCCTTTGCTGTTGAGCAATGCGACTGCGCGTACACAATAAGGACAATACGCCTTGGTGTAAATAGTTACGTCTGCCATCAAATCCTCACTTTGTACGGACAACAGGTAGGCTTGCGCCAAGCCAGCTGTTCATCCCGCCCTGCAGCACTGTCACCGGATCACAGCCTTGTTTGGCAAGGGCTGCGGCAGCTTTTTGTGCAGAAACACCAGCCTGGCATACCACAATAATGGGGGTCGCTTTTAGTTTTTCAAGGCCTTTAGTCTGCCCTTGCACAATGTCGTTTAACGGCAGATGTTTCGCCCCGGTAATATGGCCTTTTTTGTAGTCTGCCTCCGGGCGAATATCCACCACAGTGGCATTCTGCCGGTTCACCAGCATGGTAAGCTCGGTTGGGCTCACCAGCTTGATGGTGGAAAAGCGGGATTTAATCATGCCAAAAATCAACATAAATGCCAGCGCAGCCCAGATCAGACTTAGTATAAGGTTGTTACCGATAAATTCTATCCACTGCTCCATGACGCTCTCTTGCACTCTTGCCAAATTGAAAGAGCAAGAGTATACCCGCTTTGTGTCAATAAAACAGCCCCGACAGCCTCGCTACAGGGCTGCAGCCTGCAGAAAAAACAGGTAAGATAGTGATGAAGAACGACGCATAATCCGATGGAGAAACCGACAGCATGAGCATGGCAAAAAAACCGTTAGTATTAATGATTCTGGATGGTTGGGGTTACCGTGAAGACAAAGATGCCAATGCCATCGCTCAAGCCCACACACCAGTGATGGATCGGCTGTGGCAGGACTACCCCCATACGCTGATTTCAGGCTCAGGCATGGATGTTGGCCTGCCCCACGGCCAGATGGGCAATTCCGAAGTGGGCCATGTCAATCTCGGTGCCGGTCGCGTGGTGTATCAGGACTTTACCCGGGTGACCAAAGCCATCGATGATGGCAGCTTCCAGCAGAATCCGGTGTTACAACAAGCCATCAGTAAAGCTGTTGCAGCAAACGGTGCCGTGCATGTGATGGGATTATTATCACCTGGCGGTGTGCACAGCCATGAAGACCATCTGCTGGCCATGCTGGACATGGCCAGAACTCAGGGGGCTCAAAAAGTGTATCTGCATGCCTTTTTAGATGGCCGTGATACTCCGCCACGCAGTGCTGAAGCCTCTTTACAACGGGTGCAGAATTACTTTGCGCAGCACGCTTGTGGCCAGATTGCATCCGTGGTGGGTCGCTATTACGCGATGGACAGAGACAATCGCTGGGATCGGGTAGAAAAAGCCTATCGGCTGTTAACCCAAGGGCAGGCTGAATACCTGAGCGGGGATGCCATCCACGCTTTGCAGCTTGCTTATCAGCGTGATGAAAATGACGAGTTTGTTAAGCCAACGGCCATCACAGACAGCGCTGGCGATGTGATTCGCATGAGGGATGGTGACAGCCTTATCTTTATGAACTTCCGCGCCGACCGGGCCAGACAGCTTAGTCAGACCTTTATTAATGATGATTTCACCGGCTTCGATCGGGGTCAGCGCCCCAAACTAAGCCAATTCACCATGCTGACCGAGTACGCCGCGGATCTGGCTGCGCCAGCAGCCTTCCCACCGGAAAGTCTGGACAATGTGCTCGGTGAATGGCTGGCCAAACACCAGAAAACCCAGCTGCGGATTTCTGAAACAGAAAAGTACGCTCACGTTACCTTCTTTTTCAGCGGCGGCCGTGAAGCGCAATTCCCCGGAGAAGAGCGCATTCTTATCCCGTCACCGCAAGTTGCTACCTACGACCTGCAACCTGAAATGAACTCAGAAGAACTTACTGATCAACTGCTAGCTGCCATTCACAGCGGTAAGTACGATGTCATTGTCTGCAACTATCCGAATGGCGACATGGTCGGCCATACCGGTATCTTATCCGCCGCCATCCAGGCGGTCGAAGCCGTTGATCACTGCATTGGCCGGGTGGTCGAAGCGCTGCAACAAGTCGGTGGTGAATGTCTGATTACGGCCGATCATGGCAATGCCGAGCAAATGACCGATCATCAGTCTGGCCAGGCGCACACCGCCCACACCAGCTGCCCGGTACCACTGATTTATGTGGGGCGACCGGCAACAGCGGCCAGTAAAGGTATTCTTAGCGACATTGCTCCGACCATGCTGCGACTGATGGATCTGGCCATCCCGGCAGAAATGACAGGCCACAACCTGTTTGAACTGAACTGATAATGACTGGGTGTAAGCTATTGCTGGTGACGGGCCTGCTGCTATTGAGCGCTCAGCTGCAGGCTCAGGACCCCCGCACCAGCTCGGAACAAGAGCTGGCAGAGGTTCAGGAGAGTATTCGCCAAACCGAGCAACGTCTGCAGCAGCAACAGCGAGCCTTGCAACAAGCAGAGCAACAACTGCAGCAAGCAGATCGAACCCTGGCCAATGCCAGCCAGCAGGTACGGCAACAACAACAGGCGCTGCGAGATACCGAACAAAGGTTGCAACAGTTGCTTGCCCAGCAGGCCCAGTTGGAACAAGACTTTGCCAAGCAGCAGCAACAGCTGGCCGCACAACTTCGCAGTGCCTATCAACTGGGGCAGCACGATTACACTCAGTTACTGCTCAACCAGCAAGATGCCAGTCAGTTGGAGCGGGTACTGATCTATTATCAGTACTTCAACCGGGCCCGAATGCAGCAATTAAACGCTATCCGCAGCACCGCCGAGCAGCTGGAAAGCGTGCAGGCAGAGCTGCAATCCCGTCAGCAATTGCTGCAGCAGCAGCTACAAAGCCTGCAACAGCGACAGGAGCAGTTGCAATTAGCACGGACAGAGCAACAAAGCACGGTACGCTCTTTACAGCGTCTACTGGAAGAACAGGGCCAGCAACTCAGCTATCTGCGCCAAAATGAAAGCAGCTTACAAGCCACCATCGATGCGCTAAAAGCTCAGGCCCAGCAGGTACAGCTGGCCGGTTTAACCGCGCTAAAAGGCCAGTTGCAATGGCCATTGCAAGGCCGGCTGGTGCAACGCTTTAATGAGTTGCGTCAGGGCGGCTTGCGCTCTCGCGGCATTCTGATTGAAGGCGCCGAAGGTAGCGCCGTCAGCGCCATTGCCAACGGCCAGGTGATTTATGCTGATTGGCTCAAGGGCTATGGCTGGGTGCTGGTGCTGGATCATGGTGAAGGCTTTATGAGCCTCTATGGCCACAACCAGAATCTATTAAAGGAACCCGGAGAGCAAGTGATGGCTGGTGAGCAAATAGCTCTGGTGGGTCGCAGTGGTGGTCAGGCAACAGCAGGGGTATATTTTGAGATCCGGGACAAAGGGGAAGCCGTCAATCCGCAAAGCTGGTTGCAGAGTCGTTAGCACAGCGCGGAGATTCGGTTAAATGACAAAATTTGCACTTTCCCTGCTCAAAAAACGACTTATAATGAAAAAAAGCTGAAGGCAAAGTGCTCACCAGTACGTTTGCCACCAACAATAAGAACGAACGCGACCTGTGCACGGATTACTAAAACTGCTTTGTCTTTGTTTGCTTGGCTACTGCACCAGCGTAGCAGCCAAGCCACAAATTGCCATCATCATTGATGATATCGGCTACCAGCGCAGCGATCTGGAGATGGTGCGCCTGCCCTACCCACTCACCATTGCCGTGCTGCCCTTTACCCCTTATGGCCAGCAATCCGCTCAGCTCGCCTACAGCCAACGCAAAGACGTGATGCTACATATGCCCATGCAAGCCACGAATGGTAAGGCTTTAGGGCCTGGTGGTCTCACCCGCGATATGAGCCGGCTGGATTTTACCCGCCAGCTCAGTTACGCCTTGCAGGATATTCCCTACGCCATTGGGGTCAATAATCATATGGGTAGTTTGCTGACCGAGCTCGATCAACCGATGAGCTGGCTGATGCAGTATTTGAAACAGCGGCAATTGTTTTTTGTTGATAGCCTGACCACGGTGCACAGCCGGGCCCGTTATCAGGCCGAGCAACATGGCGTTACCAGCCTGAGTCGGCATGTATTTTTGGATAATGATGTCAGTGAAGAAGCGCTGCAGCAGCAGTTTGATTTATTGATCCGTATCGCCAAGCGCCATAACAGAGCCATTGCCATTGGTCACCCTTACCCGGAAACCTACCGCTTTTTGCAGCAGCGCCTGGCGGAACTGCCAGAACTTGGAGTAGAGCTGGTGCCTATTTCAGCCTTTTTACCCGAGCACCACCGGGTAATTGCCGCTGGCTTCACAGCACCAGCTATTGCCGCGCTGGAATAACAGGGAATGAAAAACCGGCGAGACTTTCGGCTATAAACTAAGATACTTTGCTTCTCAGGCTTTTTTCACAAACTCGGATTTTAGCTTCATCGCCCCGATGCCATCGATTTTGCAATCGATGTTGTGGTCTTCATCGACCAGGCGGATATTCTTCACCTTAGTACCTACTTTCACGACCAAAGAGCTACCTTTGACTTTCAGGTCTTTAATCACCGTGACACTGTCACCATCATGCAGCAACGTACCGTGAGCATCTTTGACCACCAGGCCATCATCTTGCCTGGCTTCTTCGCCCGCTTGCCATTCATGGCCACATTCAGGGCAAAGCAGCATAACCCCATCCTGGTAGGTATACACAGAGCCACAGCTTGGGCAGGCAGGGAAATCACTCATCGGTCAACGCTCTTCTTGGTCTGAACTATACAAAGGCAGGACCATACAACAAAGAGTAGCCATTTACCACCAGATAGCTGCACTCAGGCCCCTGCTTTTCTATCAAGCCCCCGGCTCTGGTAGCACGGCAGGCGTGCTATCCATAAAGGTAAGGAAGCGCTGCCAAAGCTCGTGTGTGCGGGCATGAGTCTGTTGTGTCATGCAGGACAGCGCCATCACCCCCCGAATGGTGCCATCACGCCATTGGGTATAGACCGCCTGGCAATGCGCGTTGGCATAACGCTCCCAATCCTGCTGGGCTACCTGGATTGCCGCCACCAGTTCAGTATCGTCACTGTGGTGCTCCAGTGCAGTTTCCAGGTAGTAAGCCAGTTGCTGTTTGGCTTTGTCCAATTCCATGGCTGCACACTGATTAATCTCATAAGTACTATAGGCCTTGTCGCAGTCGATACGGTGCTCATCACAGGAAAAAGCTGCCAGCGAACAGAAAGCTAAGCACAAAACTAAGACAGCCGGGGTAGCTCGAAACATGAAGCCAGCTCCTTATCGCATTCGACTACCAAGCGTACACCTTGCTGAAAATACGTCAATTGGTATATCTGACTCTAAGAATACAAAAACCACCGCATGCGGTGGTTTTTTCAGGAAGTTGCTCGATTTAACTCATCGCAGCTTGCAGCTTTTTCATGGCATTTTTTTCCAGCTGACGTACCCGCTCGGCAGAGACCTGGTAACGCTCGGCCAGTTCCTGCAATGTCATCTTGTTTTGTGCCAACCAGCGGGCCTGGATAATGTCCTGGCTGCGCTCGTCCAACGTCCGCAGCGCGGCATGCAATTGGTCGTGAGCCATATCACCCGACTGCTGATCCTGTACCTGACTGGCCAGATCCGAGCTTTTATCTTCCAGGTAATAAGCCGGTGCGGTGTAGGCCTGATCGTCGTCGCCTTCCGGCGCGTCGAATGGCATGTCGTAGTTGCTCATGCGTGATTCCATCTCACGCACTTCGTGCTCAGCCACGCCTAAGGATTCGGCTACATGCTTCACTTCATCCTGGCTGAACCAGCCCAGATGCTTTTTCGATTTCCGCAGATTAAAAAACAGTTTGCGCTGCGCCTTGGTGGTGGCAATTTTTACAATGCGCCAGTTTTTCAGCACGTACTCATGAATTTCAGCTTTGATCCAGTGCACCGCAAACGAAACCAGACGCACCCCAACAGAAGGGTCAAAACGTTTGACCGCTTTCATCAGGCCGATATTGCCTTCCTGTACCAAGTCGCTGACCGGCAGGCCATAGCCTGAATAGCTGCGGGCAATGTGCACCACAAAGCGTAAATGCGACATAATAAGTTGGCGGGCAGCCTCTAAATCGCCATGCTGGTGCAGACGCTCAGCCAGGCCTTTTTCCTCTTCCGCGCTTAACATCGGAATGGAGCTAACCGTCTGGGTATAGGCTTCAAAGCTGCTGCTGGCACCTAGGGTCAGGGTCATAAGTTCAGATGATTTTGTCATGCTGTGCTTCCATCCATCTCAAGTTGAAAAGTATCTTAGCACTCTTTGATGGAGAGTGCTAATTTTAGTTTCCGCTTTGACAGAATTAATTTGTCTAAGGCCGGTATCTTCATAGCCATCAGTAATATACGGCAGGAAAAAATTGCATTACACTGAGCTAAGCAAGCAAAAGGACCCATGCTATGTACGGTTTTGTAGCACGCCAACCTATTTTTAATAAAAAGCAGCAGCTGCTCGGCTATGAGCTGTTGTTTAGGGATGGTGACCACAACCGCTTTCCAAATATAGACCCAGATGAAGCCACCAGCCGGCTGCTCTCTGAACACCACCTGCTGTTTGGTCTGGAGCGTATTACCGGCAATAAACTCGCTTTTATTAACTTTGCTGAAGACAGTCTGCTGTACCAATTCCCAACCGTACTGGACCCGGAGAAAACGGTCATTGAAATTCTGGAGTCGGTGCACTTTAGCAGCGAGCTACTTACCGCTTGCCGTGAGTTGCATGAACAAGGCTACCAGCTGGCCTTAGACGACTTTAACTTTCATTCGCAGTGGCAGCGCTTAATGCCTTACATCAGTTATCTGAAAGTAGATATAAGGCAGACCCCATTGGACGGCCTGGCAGCCAAACTGGCCGGGCTAAAAGACTTTCACGGTAAACTTTTGGCCGAAAAAGTTGAAACCATGGCCGAGTTTGAGCAGCTCAAACAGCTGGGGTTTGATTATTTCCAGGGCTATTTCTTTGCTCGGCCCGAAATGCTCAAACATAAGCGCCTTGGTCATCATCAGATACACCTGCTCTCGCTGATTGCCGAAGCGGCCGAACCAGAGCTGGATTTTGAGAAACTGGTGCAGGTGATGGAGCGGGATCTGGGGTTATCTTACAAGCTGCTACGCTTTATCAACAGCGCCTATTATGCCCGGCCCAATCCTATTCAGTCACTCAAGCATGCCATGGTCTTTATGGGCGAGGTGGAACTGAAAAAATTCATCGCTCTGGTCGCACTGTCGAACCTGTCAGAGAATCAGCAGCCTGAGCTGCTTAAGCTATCCATTATCCGTGCTCGCTTTTGCGATCTGGTCACCAAAGCCGCTGGCCAAACTGAGCTGCAATCCAGTGCCTTTTTAACCGGCATGCTATCTCTCATTGACGCTCTTCTGGAGCAGCCATTAGACCAGGTGCTATCGCAACTACCGCTTGAAGCGAACATCAAACAAGCGCTATTGCAGCAACAAGGCCCACTAAGCCAGCCGCTGAAACTGATGCTGGATTACGAGCAAGCCAACTGGCAGCAGTGTGAACAGGCCAGCAGCCAGCTACTCCCGGCCAACACCGATATGCGCGCCTTGTACCTGGATGCCATAGATTGGGCTGAGCAACTGCAACTCTAGCAGCCCATACCCTTAATATCAGGGACCACTTGGCTCAATGGCGCGAATATGACGGCTGACAGAAAGGTAAGAGCCGGCCAGCCCCAGTAACACCGACAGCAGCAACAAGGCCAAAAACTCGCTGAAACTCATCGTCATCAGGGTAAAGTGGCTTTGATATAAATCGGTGATGTGACCAATCGCCCCTTCCAGCCACCAGACCATCAGTTCCACCACCAAAAAAGCCAATAAACCACCAAACACACCAAACCAGACACCGGTGTACAAAAATGGGCGTTGGATAAACGCATCGGTGGCACCCACCAGCTTCATCACTTCAATTTCTTCTTTTTTATTGATAATGGATAACCGAATGGTATTGCCAATGATCAAAAGTACTGCGGTTAGCAGTAATAACGCGATAGCCAGCACCGCCTGGCGCATCAGCAACAAGATAGCATCCAACCGCTCCAGCCAGGCGATATCCAGCTTACCAAAATCGACGATTCGCTCCTGCTCGATACGGCGGCGCAATTGTTCGGCTGCCTGCGGTTGGGTATGGCGCGGTAACACCAGGATCACATTGGGTAAAGGGTTATCATCCAGTAATTGCAGTGCCGGCCCAAAGCCCGATACCTGCTGAAACTCCGCCATAGCATCGGTTTTGGAAATAAAACGCACCTGCTCTACATCGGGATCGGCACTTAGCATGGTGACCAGGGTGCTGATTTGGGTGTCACTGGCTTCGTCTTTGATAAAAAAGCTGATTTCGGCGGCCTGGGTAAAGCTGCCGCTGATGCTTTGCACATTTTTTACCAGCAAATGCAAGGTAGTCGGCAGGGTCAGGCTGACACCCAGCACCGCAATGGTCATCAGAGAGGCCAGTGGTGTGCGCCACAATTCGCCCAGGCTGCCAATGCACTGGCGCAAATGCTGTACCCAGAACATCAACCAACGCTGCAACGGGTGGATCTGCTTGCTGCTGGCACCGGCAGCGCGGCCGGAAAACAGAATACTCACAGCGGCTCCTCGTATTGCAATAAGCCATCGTTGATCATTTTGCCTTGCTTGAGTGTCAGGGTGCGGTAACGCATTCGGGCGACCAAGCTGTGATCGTGGGTCGCAACCAGCACCGAGACCCCAACCTGATTAAAGGCTTCAAACACCCGCATAATATCTTTCGACAGCTCAGGATCCAGGTTGCCGGTTGGCTCATCAGCCAGCAGCAAGGGTGGTTTGTTCACTACAGCACGGGCAATGCCTACCCGCTGCTGCTCGCCACCGGACAAGGTTTCCGGTAAACAGCGCACTTTATCCAGCAAACCGACTTTATCCAGCGCCGCATGCACCCGCTTCACCATCTCTTTGCCGGTAAAGCCCTCGATCACCAAAGGCAGTGCCACATTATCGAATACCGTATGCTCCATCAGCAGGCGGTGATTCTGGAAAATAATGCCAATGTCCCGCCGGATATAGGGTACCTGAGAGCGACGAATGCGTTTTAAATCTACATTGTTGATCAGCACCCGGCCACTGGTCGGGCGTTCAATCAGACTGATCAGTTTCAGCAGGGTACTCTTACCTGCCCCTGAGTGGCCGGTTAAAAACGCCATCTCGCCTTTGGCCAGTTCGAAACTGATGCGATCCAGCGCGATAAAACCGCCGGGATAACTTTTACTGACCTGATCGAACGTCAGCATACTCAGGAGTCCTTGTTAAACAGTGCCTGGATAAAATCGGTACTGTTGAAGGTACGCAAATCATCAATCCCTTCCCCAACCCCAATGTAACGGATAGGCACCTTAAACTGATCGGCGATGGCAAAAATCACCCCGCCTTTGGCGGTACCATCCAGTTTGGTCAGGCTGATGCCGGTTAAAGGGACGGCCTGGTTGAAAATACGTGCCTGACTTAATGCATTCTGCCCGGTTCCAGCATCCAGCGTCAACATCACTTCGTGCGGTGCATTCGGCTGAATTTTTTGCAGCACCCGAACAATTTTTTTCAGCTCTTCCATCAGGTGGGCTTTATTCTGCAACCGGCCTGCGGTATCGGCGATCAGGACATCGGCGTTACGGGCTTTGGCAGCCTGGTAAGCATCGAAAATGACCGAAGCACTGTCGGCACCGGTATGCTGCGCCACCACCGGGATCTGATTGCGCTCGCCCCACACCTGTAGTTGCTCGACCGCAGCGGCACGGAAGGTATCGCCGGCGGCCAGCATCACCGTTTTACCTTGCTGCTTAAACTGCTGTGCCATCTTACCGATGGTGGTGGTTTTGCCAACACCATTTACCCCAACCATCAGGATCACAAAGGGGCCATCACTGCTGCTCGGCACCAACGGTTGCTCGACATCCTGCAGTAGCGTTGCCATATCCTGCTGCAGTTTTTGATACAGCAAGTCGGCGTCTTTTAACGCTTTGCGATCGGCATGCTGAGTGAGCTGGCTAATTAACTTTTGGGTGGTTTCCACCCCCACATCAGCCAGCAGCAACTGCGTTTCCAGCTCTTCGTACAGTTCTTCGTCAATTTTCCGGCCGGAAAACAAACTCGCCAAGCCTGCACCCAGGTTTTGGCTGGTTTTGCTGAGGCCCTGACGCAAGCGGGCAAACAGGCCTGGTTTATTGGCGGGAGCTGGCTCGGTCTTAGTCGCGGGCTGCGATGCAGACGCTGGCAAAATAGCTGGCTCAAGGCTATCTGCAGGCGTTGTTTGCTCTACTGGATCGGAGCTATCCGCTGCTGGCGCTTTCTTGCCAAAACCAAGCCAGGAGAAGAGTTTGGATTCTTTGCTCATAAGTCGGTGTCTGTGCACTTCAGATCGGGTAAAATTGGGGGTTATACTAGCATCTTCACTGACAGGCATAAACCATTAGATGAGACGACCAGCGACAGCAAAAAAACCAGCCACTCCAGGGCAAATCCGAATCATCAGCGGCCGCTGGCGGGGGCGCAAAATTCCGGTTGCAGATGCCGAAGGGCTCAGGCCTACGACCGATCGGGTGCGGGAAACTTTGTTTAACTGGTTAATGCAGGAAGTCGCCGAGCGGCGGGTACTGGATTGCTTTTCCGGCAGTGGTGCTCTGGCACTGGAAGCCTTATCCCGTGAGGCTAGTTTTGCCCTGCTACTGGAAAAAGACCGGCAACAGGCACAGCAGCTAAACAGCCTGTGTCAGACCCTGGGTGCCAACGCTGAGGTGCAACAGACCGACGCACTGCACTATTTACAACAGCGCTGCAGCCACCCCTTCGATCTGGTGTTTATAGACCCACCATTTCGCCAGCAGCTGGCCGAACCTTGTTGTCAATTGCTGGAGCAACAAGGCTGGCTAAGTGCCGATGCCTGGATTTACCTGGAAACCGAGAAAGAGCTGCCATTGCAGGCGGTACCAGCCAACTGGCAGCTGTACCGGGAAAAAATCGCCGGTCAGCTGGCCTATCGTCTGTTCCGCCGCCAGGCTTAACCTTTCTTTCTGGCTTTCGGCTTGCCTTTACCAGCCGGTTTCCCTGGCCGGCCTTTGGTTGCCGGCTTGGCCGCAACCGCTTTACGCCTGGTGCCAGCCGGCTTTTTCGCACTTTTTACCACCACCTTGCCAGGTAGCGACTTGGTGGCATCTTGGCCTTTGCGTTTGCTGGGCCGTGGTGTACCAGCTTCTTCCAGTGCCAAATCAATGGTGCGGCTTTCCAGATTCACTGCCATCACCTTCACCTTGACCAGATCGCCGAGCCGGTAGCCCTGACGCGAATGCTCTCCCATCAGGATCTGACGCTCAGCATCAAAATGGTAGTAATCGTTTTTCAACGAGGTCACATGCACCAAACCTTCGATGTAAAGCTCAGTCAACCGGACAAAGAGACCAAAACTGGTGACGGTAGACACCACCCCATCGAACTCCATGCCCAGATGATCCTGCATGTACTCACACTTTAGCCAGTCCGATACTTCGCGGGTCGCATCATCGGCCCGGCGCTCGGTCATTGAGCAGTGCTCACCGAGTTGCTCCACCTGCTCAGGGCTGTAGCGATGAGCCCCTTTGGTATGTTGCCCCTGTTGCTGCAAAATGGACTTGATGCTGCGATGCACCACCAAATCCGGATAGCGCCGGATGGGGGAGGTAAAGTGCGCATAAGCTGGCAGCGCCAGTCCAAAGTGTCCTTCATTGTCGCCCTGATAGACCGCCTGCTTCATGGAACGTAATAAGGTGGTTTCAATCAGCTCGCGATCCGGTCGGTCAGCCAGCTTTGCCAGTTCCTGCACCAGTTGCAGCGGCTCAGGCTCATCCGGCAAGGTGGTTTCGATGCCAAGCTCAGCCAGGAAGCGGCGGAAATTGGCAAATCGATCCGGGTCCGGTTGCTCATGCACCCGATACAGCGCCGGTGTTTTATGCTTCTCGAGAAAGCGAGCCGCAGCCACATTGGCCATGATCATGCACTCTTCAATCAGCTTATGGGCGTCGTTGCGGTGCACCGGCACGATTTGCTCAATTTTACGATGGCTATTGAAAATAAAGCGGGTTTCCACCGTTTCAAACTCGATAGCACCCCGTTGGGCACGGGTTTTCGCCAGCCGCCGGTACAAGCTGTACAAGGTTTCCAGTGCCGTCAGATTGGCCTGGTATTGCTCCCTCAGAGCCAGATCGCCCTGTAAAATTGCATACACTTTGCTGTAAGTCAGTCGGGCTTTAGAGTTCATCACCGCTTCGAAGAAACGGTAATTCATCAATTTGCCATTAGCGCCTATATCCATCTCGGCCACCAGACAAAGCCGGTCGACATGGGGGTTCAACGAGCAGAGCCCATTGGACAGCGCTTCCGGCAACATCGGCACCACCTGATCCGGGAAGTACACCGAGGTGCCACGCAGCAGCGCCTCCTGATCCAGCGGCGTATCCACCTTCACGTAACTACTGACATCGGCAATGGCGACCCAAAGGCGCCAGCCACCATCATCGCGCGGTTCGGCATAGACGGCGTCGTCAAAGTCGCGCGCATCCTCGCCATCAATAGTGACAAAAGGCATGCTCGTTAAATCCACCCGGCCGGCTTTGTCGTTGTCGGCGACTTCCTCACCATACTGGCTGACTTGTTTGCCTACTGCTTCCGGAAACTGATGTGGGATCTGATGGTTGCGAATGGCCACTTCGATTTCCATGCCGGGCGCCATATGCTCACCCAACACTTCCACCACCCGCCCAACCGCATTCACCCGCTTGGTTGGCCGCTCGGTAATCTCCACCAGCACCACCTGACCGTGACGTGCTTCACCTTGAGCTCCCTCGGGCACCACAATATCCTGGCCAATGCGCGGATCATCCGGCACCACCACCGCCAGGGCGTAATCGCGGTAATAGCGACCAACCACAGCTTCAGTCCGAGGCTCGAGTACTCGCACAATCCGGGCTTCGGTTTTCTGCCGGCCGCGACCTTCCGCTAAGGTAGCCAGCACTCGGTCGCCGTGCAGCAAACGCTGCATCTCGTGATTGGGTATAAACCAATCCGGCCCGCCTTCATCCAGCTTTAAAAAACCGAAACCATCGCGATGGCCAATAACCCGGCCCTGCTTTAAATCCATCCGATCGACCAGGCCGTAGCGCCGGTTCTTGGTAAAAATCAACTGACCATCGCGCTCCATAGCGCGCAGTCGTTTTTTTAAAGCGAAAATGGCATCATCATCACTCAGCTTTAACTCGGCAACCAACTCCTCAAAGTAGGCAGGTTGTTGCCGCTTTTCGATGTGCTCAAGAATAAACTCACGGCTTGGGATGGGGTTGTCGTACTTTTCCTGCTCACGGGCAAGGAATGGATCTTTAATGGTCATGCATGACCCTTCTGTAACCTAACTAATCTTCAGTGTAACACCTTCAGCGGATCCTTGTATGACATTCAGGAGACCGGACGACGAGCCCGCTGCACCACCCGCTCTGGCATCCGTTGTTCAAACTGACGTAGTAACTGACTAATTTTTTGATGGGTGGCGCTATCGGCCGTCACCGAATGGTGCAACAAGCGGTAGACCTGCTCGTAATCCCGTGGGCTGCCGTGATCGCCCAGCAGGATCTCCGCCAAGCGAATGGTCGCCGCTAAATTGCCAAGCGCAGCCGCTTCACGCAAATAGACAATGGCTTTCTCGGCATCAGGCTGCACAAAACGGCCAATATGGTAATAACGACCAACCTGCTCCAGCCCTTCCGGTAACCCCTGAGCGGCTGCATCCTGCATCAGTTGCCAGCCTCGTTCAATATCCCGCGGCACACAGACTGCATAGGCCAGCATATCGCCCCACAAAAACTGGTAGGCCGGTAACTTCATAATATCAGCCCGGGCTTCAATATCCCGCACCAACTGGCAGTCATCATCCTGTACCCGTCGCAAATGGCTGTTGGTACGGATCAAAGCCAACAGCTCATCCTGGGTATAGAGTTGCACGGCTTCGAGCTGACGGATCCGTACTTCCTCTGCCACTACCTCGCCAGCTAGCAATACACTGACCAACACTGCTGCATAGAAAAACTGTTTCATCGTATCTCGCCTGGCTGTTTGCTCGCAGAGCAACAGCTCTGTGCACATGAAGTATCTAGTATAAAATGTAGCAAAAAAAAGGCCAACTCTGTTGGGTTGGCCTTTTTTGCACAGCATCCATGCTTAGTGTTCATTCCATGCTTGCCAGAATGGCCGTGCCAGGTTTTGCTGAGGTGCGCTCAATCGAACCGGACTATCGGACTGCAACAACAGGGTATCAAACCACTGTTGGGAGTTATCCGAGCAGGCATCGTTCGCGACATAGTGCAAGGCTTCCTGCAACAAAGCTTCGGAAGCTACCCCCCAGTCCCCCGGAATGGTTGCACGGGCAGGGCAGTTCGGCATTAAACCGTCAAAGTAGTCGCCAAAACCAACGGCATTCACCGTCTGGAAATTGACTGCAAACATCACCTGGCGACGGCGGTCAAAGTATTCCGGCTGTTGCCCGACAGGCTTGCCACAGGTGGCTTCACCAATTTGTACCACCTCAACAAAAGGCGTCAGTGAATTGATCACCAGCTCGCTGGATGAGCAGGAACCAGGAGTAGTCAGCACCAAAACCCGTGGTAAATCCAGAAAAGTCTGGCCACGCTGTCCCAGACTGAACTGCCAGGTTTGGTTTTTCTGTGAGTTCTTATCGTTGTAAGCAAAAGTGACAAAGTTTTTACCCTGTACGGTCGGCCAGGCAATATGCGAAGCCAACTGACTGGCCACCCGGATCAGACCGCCGCCGTTGTAGCGCACATCCAATACCAGCTCATCGATGTTTTGCTGTTTAAAATAACTAAAGGCCTGCTCCAATTCAGTTTCTGACAGCTCGATAAAGGAATTAAATACCAGATACCCCACTCGCTTGCCAGCTTGCTCTATGACAGAGCGGTGCAGCACCGTATTGGTCGTCACTTCACGCTTAATAAAATCCGATTGCAACACAGTGCCATCCGGCTGGCTCCAGACAAAGTTGCGCATCACGCCGTCATCATTGGTACCAAACATGTCATCATTGGTGGCGCGGCCTGCATTGATATCGGCATACCACTGTGCCACCGACTTGCCTTCAATTTCAGTGATGCGATCACCACGGCGTATGCCATTCTCGGCGGCTGAGCCATCGTCGTACACAAAACGGATCAACAGAGCGCTGTCGTTGTCGACTACCTGAAACGACATACCATAGCCAAAAAATCGGGCATCAATAAAACGTGATTCATAATCTTCGGCCGACATGGTGTAACTGAAACGATCATCTGGAGCGCTCAGCGCCTGCACCAGTTGATTGGTAGAACTGTATTGGGTCAGGTTAACGGTTTGCGGCATCTCGCGGTACCACAAGTAGTCACGAAACATCAGGCAAAAAGCTTCTGCATTGGCCGAAGCCGTCGAAGGGCAGTTTTGACCGGAAAACTGTGTCGGGCTGCCAGCGCCAGAGCCTGAAGAGCCCGAGGAACCTGAACCACCACAAGCAATCAACAGAAGTGATGTCAAAACAACAAGATATGACTTCATTTTAATAACCTCATCTTTACCCAGACTATGATGATATAAAAAAAGCTGCCCGAAAGCAGCTCATTTTTAGTCGGCAGCCAGCAAAGCTCAGGCTTCAATAAAAGGATGCCGTAAAGTAATCGTTTCATTTCTGTCTGGGCCGGTTGAAATAATATCAATCGGTACCCCGGTCAGTTGCTCTAAACGGGCAATGTAGTTACGCGCAGCTTGTGGCAAATCACCAACCGACTGACAGCCAAAGGTACTGTCCTGCCAGCCTGGCATGGTTTCATACACGGGCGTTACCTGCTCATAGCCCTCAGCTGCCAGTGGCGGCACATCCAGTACTTCGCCCGATGGCATCTGGTAGCCGGTGCAGATGCTGACCGTTTCCAGACCATCGAGCACATCCAGCTTGGTCAGGCAAAAACCAGAGATGCTGTTCAGCTGCACAGCGCGGCGTACAGCAACTGCATCGAACCAACCGGTACGGCGTTTACGGCCAGTGGTGGCACCAAACTCATGGCCTTTGACACCCAGGTGCTCGCCAGCGGCACAGCTCAGCTCGGTAGGGAATGGGCCAGCGCCAACCCGGGTGGTGTAAGCTTTGACAATACCCAGTACATAGTCCAGGTAGCGAGGGCCAAAACCACAACCCGTTGCTACACCACCAGCGGTAGTATTGGATGAGGTGACATAGGGGTAAGTCCCATGGTCAATATCCAGCAGAGTGCCTTGAGCACCTTCAAACATAATGGCCTTGCCATCACGACGGGCTTTATCCAGCAAATCAGTGACATCGGCTACCATGGCTTTTAGCGTATCGGCAATGGCCAGCGCATCATCCAGCGTTTGCTGATAATCGACTGCATCGGCCTGGTAGAACTGAGTCAGCGTGAAGTTATGCAGTTCCATCACGGTTTTTAGCTTCTCAGCAAACAGCTCCGGATTGAACAAGTCACCGACCCGCAGACCACGGCGGGCAACTTTGTCTTCATAGGCTGGGCCAATACCGCGGCCGGTGGTGCCAATGGCTTTAGCACCACGTGCTTTTTCGCGGGCGATATCCAGGGCGACATGGATAGGCAGGATCAACGGACAGGCTTCGCTCAGCACCAGGCGCTCTTTTACCGGGATGCCACGTTGCTCCAACATCGCCATCTCTTTGAGCAAGGCTTCTGGCGAAACAACCACACCATTGCCGATCACACAAGTGACGTTGTCACGCAGAATGCCGGATGGGATCAGGTGCAGAACCGTTTTCTCACCACCGATCACCAGGGTATGACCTGCATTATGACCGCCCTGATAACGCACCACATAGCTGGCTTTATCAGTCAACAAGTCAACGATTTTACCTTTACCTTCGTCACCCCATTGGGTGCCCAACACAACGACGTTTTTGGCCATGGTTCCTACAACATGGAAAAAAAATAGGCGTGGATTCTACCAAAACTCTGAGCAAACTGCATCTGGATGGCTGAAAAAAAGTCAGTCGCTCGTCGTAAATTGCTCCAGACAACGTAAATCGAACTGCTCAGCACACTGATAGAGCGCAAAACCAAAGCGTAGCCTGTTGCCACGGTAATCGGTAAGGATATGATGTTGCTTCAAAAATCCAGCCAACGCAGCAGCGCCATCAGCCGTTGGCAAAGCAAAGGTTAAAAAGTGACCATGCTGCTTTAGATCTCGCTGCAATAACTGTTCTTGGCTGAGTGCCAATTGCGACAAGCTGCTTAACTGCACTAAAAAAGCCTGCTGCAGCTGCTGCACATAGCGATGAATGGTAGCAACACCGATCTGCTGCTGTTGCAATAGACGCAGCACCGCATGCAAGCGAAATAAGGCACTGTGATCCATGGTCGCACCGGCAAAGCGAAAGCCGTCGCTGCTGTAGGGTACCTGCGAGCTGCGCTCCGAACTTAAAGCGCCAAACTCAGCAAACCAGCCGGTATAAAGCGGCCGGTATTGATTGTCCTTTGGGCACAGCATAAAACAGCAGCCTTCGCCGGCCTGGGCATACTTGTAACTACCTGCCAGATAAAAAATGCGATCTTCAATGGCCGATAAATCCAGCGGCAGCGCCATAAAAGCGTGGTAGCCATCTATCGCTATCATCGCTTGCGATACGTTAGCCAGCTGCCTGACAAAATCGGTGAGATCCGTCAGTGCTACACCGGAGTTAAAAAACACCTGGCTGCAAAAAATCAGCTCAAACTCGTGCTCGGCCGCAGCCGCCACAAAGCGCTGTTCGAAATCGGCAAAAGGTTCGGTTGGGATCACCGTCAGTTGCACCAGACTCTCTTCTTGCAGTCGGCTGACCTGACGCTGAAAACTGTAAAACTCGCTATCGGTGGTCAGGATCCGGATAGGTTTGCGCCAATCAAAACAACTGAGCAAGCGCATGACCAGCTCATGGGTATTAGGTGCAAACACCAACTGCTGTGGTTGTTCGCTACCCAGTTGAGCAGCCAGCAAGCGCTGTGTTTCGGGCAATACCACACCAAAAATATGCTGCCATTTTTCATCTGAGTTGCGCGCACTTAAGTCCCAGTAATCCAACATGGCCTGCCGGGTCACATCTGGCCAGAAGTGGTGCGAATGACTGGCAAAGTGTTGCTTGCCGGCATGGCCCTGCAAAAAGTGCTGATACAAATGTTGATACATCTTACGCTACCTGTTTTACGCCAGCTACGAAAGAGGCCCCGCAGGGCCTCTTGGTTGATACATGGTTTATGGACGTTGTATCGTCTTCATGTGCCTGAAGAAGTCGCTATCCGGTTGAATCACCAGCACATCATCCTTATTGCGGAAGCTGCGCTTATAGGCTTCTAAGCTACGGATAAAGGAGAAGAACTCTGCATCACGACTGTAGGTTTCGGCGTAGATATTAGCGGCCTGAGCATCACCCTCACCACGAACAGTTCGGGAGTTACGCTCAGCATCGGCCAGCATTACCGTAATACGGGCATCCACATCGGCGCGAATTTTCTCGGCTTCTTCCATACCACGCGAGCGATGCTCACGCGCTACCGCCTGACGCTCGGCCCGCATCCGGGCAAAGATGGAAATACTGATTTCATCCGGCAGGTTAATTTGCTTCACCCGCACATCAATCACTTCAATACCCAGCTCAGCGGCCGCAATACCAGCTTGCTGCAAGGCACTTTCCATCAGCTCCGTCCGCTCACCGGAAACAATCTCCGGAATGGTACGGGTACCAAACTCGGTCCGCAAACCGTTGTTGATGTACTGGCGTAGGAGCACTTCGGCTTGGCGGGTGTTACCCCCTCCGGTACTTAAAAAATACTTACCGAAATCACGAATACGCCACTTAACATAGCTATTGACCAATAAGTCTTTCTTTTCTGCGGTCACGAAGCGATCAGCCGGATCATCCAGGGTTTGCACCCGGGCATCGAGCTTACGCACCGTTTCAATCATCGGTATTTTAAAATGCAGGCCCGGTTCAAACACCTGCACATCACCGGCCGCATCACGTTGGATCTTACCGAACTGGATGACAATGGCCCGCTCACCTTCCGGCACCACAAAGAGTGCCGAAGAGAGGATCAGGCCGGCAACCACCAGGATTGCTACAATTAAATTTTTCATGCCTTAACGTCTCCCATCACGAGTTGTGGTGCCGCGAATGCCATCCTGCCGCGGAGCGGTATTTTGCGATTCCTGCAAGGAACGCGGCGGCGTTACCGGCAAGGCACTGGATGAACTGGAGCTAGCCGCACCACCTTTGAGCATCTGATCCAATGGCAGATACATGATGTTGTTGCCACTGCTGACATCAATCAAGACTTTAGAAGTATTGCTGTACACTTCTTCCATGGTTTCCAGATACAAACGTTCACGGGTGACTTGCGGTGCAGCCAGGTACTGCGGCAGCAACTGCTCGAAACGGGCTACTTCACCCTGTGCGCGTAAAATCACCTGCTGACGATAAGCTTCCGCTTCTTGCATAATCCGGTTGACCTGACCACGGGCACGCGGTTCGATTTCACGGGCATAGGCTTCCGCCTCACGCACGAAACGCTCCTGATCTTCCTGCGCCGCAATGGCGTCATCGAAGGCATCACGCACTTCTTCCGGTGGGCGCGCGTCGCGGAAGTTGACATCAACCAATTCCAGGCCCATCCGATAGGGTGTGATGATGGTTTCCAGTTCCTGACGGGTGTTCTGCCGCACTACTTCCCGGCCACGGGTCAGCACATCGTCCATCAGCGAGTGACCAATCACAAAACGCAGCGCTGCATCGGTTGCTTCCTGCAGGCTGTTATCGGCATTGACCACCGAGAACAGATAAGCACGGGCATCATACACCCGGTACTGCACTTCAAAGGTCACCCGCACCAGGTTTTGATCCTGAGTCAGCATAAAGCCATCGGTACGAAAGGAACGAACGTTAGTAATATCGACCGGGCGCACCTGATCGATAAAGGTCGGTTTCCAGTGAATGCCATCACCCACTTCGGTATGGAACTGGCCAAAACGTAGAATAACACCACGCTCCGATGACTGAATTATGTAAAAGCCACTGAAAGCCCAGACCAGGGCTGCCACAATAGCTACCAACAGCAACAGGGTAGACACTGAGCCACCGCCGGAGGAGCCTTGGTTGCCCCCGCCAGAACCGCCAAAGATGCCACCAAACTTCTTACCAAAATTACGAAACACTTCATCTAAATCGGGCGGGCCCTGATCACGACCACCTTGTTTCCAAGGATCGTTATCTTTGCCATTTTTGCCCGGCTCATTCCAAGCCATGGTCTACTCCACTGATAGTACGATTTGGGTTAATGTATCAAAAAACCGCTTCTCTGACGATATAGTTTTCCAGCCTGCCTTTACTTTGCTGCAGCAGCCGGCCCCAGTCTGTTGCCGATACGCTGATGCGCAGCTCCGTGGTCCCCTGCTCGGTAAAATGCTCTTGCTCTACGGCACGCAACTGGTGCAGACGTGCCCGCCAGATCCCTGCATCAGCCGGTAAGGACAACGTCAGGCGCAAATAATGCTGCGCCAGCCTCTGCCGGATGGCATCCAGCAACAAAGGGACACCCGCTCCGGTATGTGCCGATAAATACACTGCCTGAGGTAAGCCATCTTCATCACAATCAATACGAGGCGCCAGCGTACACTGATCAATTTTGTTCCATACCAACAATTGCGGCACTTCGGAAGCCTCAATTTCGGCCAGTACTTTTTGCACCTGTGCCAGCTTGGCGGCATGATCGCTGTCGGCATAATCGACTACCAGCAACACCAGGTCGGCATCCTGGGTTTCCTGCAAGGTAGATTTGAAGGCAGCAACCAAATCGTGCGGCAACTCACGGATAAAACCAACCGTATCGGCCAGCACCACATCGCCGAAGTGCGGCAGCTCCAGTCGACGTAACGTAGGATCCAGGGTGGCAAACAGCTGATCCGCTGCATGCACATTGGCCTGGGTCAGGCGGTTAAATAACGAAGACTTGCCGGCATTGGTGTACCCGACCAGTGCCAGCACCGGTACAGCAGCACGCTGCCTGGCCTGGCGGCCTTGTTCACGCTGCCGGGTCATTTTATCCAGCTTTTGCCGCAATGCGGTCACACGCTGACGCAGCAAACGGCGGTCCGTTTCCAGTTTGGTTTCACCTGGCCCACGTAAACCAATGCCGCCTTTTTGCCGCTCGGCATTATCCCAGCCACGCACTAAGCGTGACGATAAATGCCGCAGTTGCGCCAGCTCTACCTGCAACTTTCCTTCGTAGCTGCGGGCCCGCTGTGAAAAAATGTCCAGAATTAACGTGGTGCGATCAATCACCCTGCACTGGCAACAACGCTCCAGGTTACGGGTCTGCGCCGGGCTCAGCTCGTGATTAAAAATAAGGACGGTCAGCTCGGATGCAGTCACCTGCTCTGCCAGAGATTGCGCAATACCTGAGCCAACGTAATAGCGGCTATCCGGTCGTTGCCTACGGCAACGCACGGTATCCACCACCTCAACCCCAGCCGAGCCAGCCAGCAACACCAGTTCTTGCAAAGTTTCCTGCTGTTTTTGCGCAGAAAACTCGACCTGAACCAATACAGCCCGCTCCAGATCCATGCCTGATGGCCCGGAACTGTTTGGCCCGGTGGCGGCGGAAGGATTAATCGTCTGCTTCGTCAGAGTCGTTCCCGCTGTTGGCATGAGCCATCATGGTGTTCACTGCCCGCGAAGGCACCACCGTTGAAATGGCATGTTTGTACACCATTTGGCTGACTGTATTTTTTAACAGAATGACGAATTGATCAAACGACTCAACCTGTCCCTGCAATTTAATACCATTGACCAGATAAATAGAAACCGGGATACGCTCCCGCCGTAAAGTGTTCAGGAAAGGATCCTGTAATGATTGGCCTTTTGCCATGTGCCGCATTCCTTATTGTTATAAGTCCGCTTGATCTATGGATTGATTCAGATATTTCAAGTTAAACAACTGACTATTTTTTTGCGTCCCGAGTTTAGCTTAGCGAAGTTAACACCGCTTGCAAGTTTTCCGTCAGTTTTGCTTCAGTTTTCAACCAGTTTACATTCTGCCAGCCCCGCAACCAGGTCAATTGCCGCTTGGCCAGCTGCCGGGTAGCCGCGATCCCTTGTTGCTGCATCTGCTGGTAATCAATGGTCCCATCCAGATAATGCCACATCTGGCGGTAACCAACACAGCGCATCGAGGGCAATTGCAGGTGCAAATCCCCCCGCTGTTTCAGCTGCTGCACTTCCTGTTCAAACCCAGCCGCCAGCATCTGCATGAAACGTATCTCTATACGCCGGTGCAGCTCGGCCCGATCGGTCGGCGCTATCGCAAATTGCCGTACCGGAAACGGCAAGGCGCTGCCTTGCTGCGCGGTCAGCTCTGTCATGGTCTGACCACTGATGCGATATACCTCCAAAGCGCGGTTGATCCGCTGTGGATCATTTGGATGTATCCGAGCAGCTGAGACCGGGTCAATCACCGAAAGTTCCTGGTGCAATGTTTCCCAGCCTTTTTCAAGCGCTTCTTGTTCAAGCACAGCCCTTACCTGCGCATCCGCCGCCGGTAAGGGCGAAATGCCTTGCAACAGCGCTTTGTAATACAACATGGTACCACCCACCAGCAATGGCAAACGACCACGCTGCCGGCTTTGCTCAATACAGGCCAGAGCGTCACTGCGAAAATCTGCCGCCGAATACGCTTCGGCCGGATCTTTGATATCAATCAGATAATGCGGTGCCGCAGCCAGCTCCTCTGCCGTAGGTTTGGCGGTGCCAATATCCATACCCCGGTAAATCAAAGCACTGTCGACACTGATAATATCAACCGGCAACTCTGCGGCCAGCGCCAGCGCCAGCGCCGTTTTACCGGATGCTGTGGGGCCCATCAGAAACACAACTGGTGGTTGCTCTGACATCTTAGAGCTCCAGTGCCGAAATAGCCGGGTTGATATCTATGGCCACAGTCGCGGCCTCCAAACCAGCCTCAAGCAGTTCCGGATAGTAGTGTAAAAGGGTATCGGCCTGAAGCCAATGCGCCTTTAGCAGTATATCGAAGGCACTGGCCAAATCCGTCTGTTGCAGCTGCTGAAAAAATGGCAACAGGCACTGTTGCAGTGGGCTTCGCTGCAACCACAATGGAATAGCCCGCACAATCAGCACCTGATCGCGCAACAGCACATCAAAACCAAGCCCGACCAGCTTATCGGCCAGTTGCTGCAGGAAAGTCACCTCGTACTTACTGACGTTAAGCCGCATCGGTACCAGCAAAACTTTACTGGCGGCATGCCCGTCTGCCTTTGCTTGACACAACAGCACCATCGCTTTGGCCACGCTGCGTAGCTGGATATTGTCATCACTTTGCAACAGCAAGAAACGGTTTTGCACAGTCCAGGGTTTCGCTGCAGCAGGTACTGCTGTGTTGGTGCTTTCTGACTGCGGCCCCAGCACGTAGGACCCCTTGCTGGTATCCTGCAACTCGCTGACGCTGTGTTGCTGACTGCCTTGCTGCAATCCATGCAAGTACTGCAACTGGCGCGCGACCTCGGCCACTGCCGGTTTCGCTGGTGGTTTGTAGCTGAAAGCACTGCGGCCGCTACCTGCTGGCCTGGCCTGATCAACCTTGGGCATCGAATGGCTTGCAACCGCCAGTGTCGGCTCTGCTGAGGCAGCAAAGTTGGCATTCTGTGAGGCACGCAATGCCTCTGGTTGCAGCTGCGAGAGCGCATTGCCTAGCGCACTGGCCACGAAGTCATGCACTAAGCGCGCCTGATGAAAGCGCACCTCATGCTTAGCCGGGTGCACATTGACATCCACTTCTGTTGCTGGCAGCTCCAGATAGAGCACAAATACCGGCTGCTGCTCGGCACTCAAATGCTCACCATAGGCCTGGCGGATGGCATGGTTCAGCAATTTATCGCGCATCATCCGGCCATTGACGTAACTGTACTGACAGCCTTGTTGCCGTTCGATAGCAGCAGGGGGTAACAACCAGCCCCAGAGCTTTAATTGCTGATGCTGATTTTCAATCCAGCAGGCACTGTCAGCAAAACGTCGGCCACAAAGGCTGGCTACCCGTTGCAACTGCTGGGCTGGGGTACTGGCAGCTTTTAAACGCCGCACGGGCTGTCCATTGTGACTGAGTGTCCAGCCGACATCAAAACGACTGAGCGCCAGTCGTTTAATTAGCTCATCAATGTGAAAGAATTCGGTTTTCTCGGTGCGCAGGAATTTGCGACGGGCCGGCGTGTTGAAAAATAAATCCAACACCTCCACCGTGCTGCCGACAGGGTGAGCCGCCGGTCGAAGCTGCACCTGCATGTCCCGCCCTTCGGCATTGGCCTGCCAGGCGGTTTCCTGACTGGCGGGCCGGGAGGTCAGACTTAACCGGGCTACCGAACTGATACTGGCCAGAGCCTCGCCACGAAAGCCCAAACTCAGGATCTGTTCCAAATCATCCAAGCTACTGATTTTGCTGGTGGCATGGCGACTGAGTGCCAATGTAAGCTCTTGCTGAGCGATACCACAGCCATTATCCCGAATACGAATGAGCCGGGCACCGCCTTTTTCAATGTCAATGTCGATTTGGCTGGCACCGGCATCCAACGCATTTTCCACCAGCTCTTTCACTACGGAGGCAGGGCGCTCGACCACCTCTCCCGCCGCAATCTGATTGGCAAGCTGCGGCGGTAAAATCTGAATGGGCATTATTCTGGGATCCGCAGCACCTGGCCAATCCGAATGGTATCGCCATTAAGCTGATTGTGTTGCCGCAGTGCCTCGACCGACACATTGTAACGCTGAGCTACCAGGGATAACGACTCCCCCCGCTCGACCCGGTGTTCGCGTGAGCGATGCTGGGCAAACAGTGAGTCGGCTGGTGGTGATTCACGAAAATGCCGACGCAACCCCTGAAACATCGATTGTGCCAGACGTTGCTGATGCTGAGCGGTACGAAGTTGCTGTTCTTCCTGTGGGTTGGAGATAAAACCGACCTCCACCAATATTGAAGGAATATCCGGTGAACGCAGCACCGCCAGGCTGGCCGCCTGTGGTTCACGCCGGTGCAAGCGGGTGATTTGGCCCAGCTCCGACAGCACATGAGTGGCTGCCTGGTGGGCCGAGACCATCGAATGGTTCATCGATAAGTCCAGCACCGTTTGTGCCAGATAACGCTCCTGCGTTGAGTCACGAATGATTTCACCGACCCCACCGAGCAGTTCGGAATGACGCTCTTTTTGTTCCAGCATCCGGCCCACTTCCGAGGTGGCCCGGCGCAAGGATAATACCCAAACCGCGGCACCACGTGGCTGTGGTGAGGTAAACGCATCGGCGTGAATCGAGATCAGCAAATCGGCCTGCATTTCACGGGCAATATCGGTGCGACGGTTTAGGTGCACAAAGTAATCGCCGGTGCGCACCATCACTGCCTTCATGCCCGGCTCGTTGTTAATCAGTTCTGCCAGACGGCGGGCAATCGGCAATACCAGGTTTTTCTCGAAGGTACCAGCAGGCCCGATGGAGCCTGGATCCTCGCCACCGTGGCCAGCATCGATGGCAATGATAATGTCACGGCCAGGCTGGCGCTGCGCCCTGGCCTGTGCCACCGGCAACTCACGCTGTTCACCTTTGAAATCAACCACCAAGCGATGACCATAAGGCCCGGTGGGTGGCAGGCTAAAAACGTTGGCAGAGGCCTTTTCCGATAAATCCAGTACGATGCGTAAGGTCTGATTGTTGGCGGTATAGCTGGAGCGGATACTTTGGATCAAACTGGCTTCACCGCTGGCTGCAGGCAGGCGGCTTTGTGCTTTGTGCTGGCGCAAATCAATCACGAAACGGTGCGGATTCTCCAGCGCAAAGCTGCGTTGATCCGGTGCCGCGGCCAAATCAAACACCACCCGGGTATTTTCCGGCGAAGGCCAGATCCGAATGCTTTGCACTTCATTACTGGCAGCCCACAAGGAGCCAGCCCAGCAACACAGCAGCCACCACAGCCAGTGAACTCTTTTGTTATCGTTCTTCATGCGCACTCATCGTTGTTACTATCGAACGGCCAAGTTCACTCTGCCCATGGATGCTCAAGATGCGAACCGGCTCATCGGCAGCGGCGTGATAACTTAGCTCCAGCACCAGATCTGGCTCTGGCAAAAAGCCAAGCCCACGCTCGGGCCATTCAATCAGGCAAATCGCCTGGTCGCTGAAATAGTCGCGACCCCCAATAAATTCAAGCTCTTCCGGATCTGTTAACCGGTATAAATCAAAATGATAAATTTGTCTAGTCGCCAGCTGATAGGGCTCCACCAGAGTATAGGTTGGGCTTTTGACAGCGCCCTGATGCCCCAATGCCTGCAGCAATCCACGGCTAAAGGTGGTTTTGCCGGCGCCTAATGGGCCCTGCAAAAACAGCACTGCCTGCTCTGGCAACAGCAAAGCCAGCCTGGCGGCAACCGCTTGGGTTACCGCTTCATCCAGTAACGAGATCTGAAAGCGATTTACTTGCTGCACGCGATTTGCCTTAAGGGTTTTGCTGCTATGACCGCAGATTTTAACAAAAATTCCGTCCAACTGTTATCCCTGATGGTGCCAACGCGAAAGATTACCTGCGACCTTTGCTTATGCTACCATCGTTGCATCCGATCTTTACTACCCTCATGGCATGAGCTTAGCAGCACTGGCAGCGAACATTAAAACCTGGGCCAAGGAACTTGGCTTTGCCGACTGCGGCATCACCGATACCGATCTGACGCGGGAAGAGCCACGTTTGCAAGCCTGGCTGGAGCAAGAGTTTCACGGCGAAATGGAGTACATGGCGCGCCATGGCATGGTAAGAGCAAGGCCAGGGGAATTATTACCGGGTACCCAGAGAGTCATTTCGGTGCGAATGGACTATTTGCCAGAGCGGGCGGCTTTTGCCAGCAACTTACAAGATCCCAGTCAGGCCTTCATCAGCCGTTATGCGCTGGGGCGTGATTACCACAAAGTGATCCGTAAAAAACTGAAACAACTGGCCGATCGCATAGAGCAGGAGGTGAGCGACCTGGGTTACCGGCCTTTTGTCGACTCAGCCCCGGTGCTGGAGCGGCCGCTGGCGCAAAAAGCCGGGCTTGGCTGGGTAGGCAAACACAGCCTGTTGCTTAATAAAGAAGCGGGTTCCTGGTTTTTTCTGGGCGAGCTGCTGGTGAACCTGCCGCTGCCCATCGATGAGCCGCACCAGGGCGATTGCGGCAGTTGTGTGGCTTGCATCACCAGTTGTCCCACTCAGGCTATTGTAGCCCCTTTTATCGTGGATGGCCGGCGCTGCATTTCCTACCTGACCATTGAACTCAAAGGCGCGATTCCAATGGAGTTTCGCCCTTTGCTCGGCAACCGGATCTATGGCTGCGATGATTGCCAACTGGTTTGCCCGGAAAACCGGGCGGCGCCGCTTAGCCTTGAGGCTGATTTTCAAATCAAAGACCATTGGCGTGATCAAAGCCTGCTGGCCTTGTTTCGCTGGGATGAAGCTACCTTTTTGCAGCGTACTGAAGGCAGCCCGATCCGCCGGATAGGTTTTGAGCGCTGGCAGCGTAACCTGGCAGTCGCGCTTGGCAATGCGCCTTTTTCAAAGGACATCATACAGGCACTGCACCAAGCCCAGGCTGACGCATCTGAGCTGGTGCAAGAGCACATCGACTGGGCCTTGCAGCAACAGCAGAAAAAACAGTGGCTGGAGACCTCGATCCTGCCACGGCAAACCGAGCGGCTGGTGCGGATTGTGAAAAAAGGCTTGCCCCGCGATGCCTGATACAGTGTCAACTGCACGGCTAAGCAAAGAGCAGAAAGCAAAAAAGCAGCCAAAAGGCTGCTTTTTCAAAATTTGGAGCGAGTTACGAGGTTCGAACTCGTGACCTCGACCTTGGCAAGGTCGCGCTCTACCAGCTGAGCTAAACTCGCAATATACATCAGGGCTGGTAACGTTCCTGATGCCGCGCATTTTACAAAAACCAGCGGCCAATGCAAGCCCTTTATTGCGGAATTTTGAAAAAATGCGTGCGATAGGTGACTAATTCGCCAATGGAGTCGCGGATATCATCCAGTGCCAGGTGACTGCCCTGCTTTTGCACCTGCTTCAGTACCTCTGGTGCCCAGCGCCGGGCCAGCTCTTTCACGGTACTGACATCCAGGTTGCGGTAATGGAAAAAGGCTTCCAGCTCTGGGGCGTACTCCACCAGAAAACGGCGGTCCTGACCAATGCTGTTGCCGCACATCGGCGACTTACCGGCTGGTACATACTGGCGTAAAAACGCCAGGGTTTGCTGTTCGGCATCGGCCAGACTGACCGTGCTGTTGCGACAGCGCTCGGTCAGGCCGCTTTTACCGTGCTGCTCGACACACCAGGGATCCATGCCATCGAGTACCGCATCCGGCTGCTTAATGGCCAGCGAAGGCCCTTCCGCCAGAATGTTCAGCTGGCTGTCGGTGACGATGGTGGCGATTTCCAAAATCACATCTTTTTTCGGATCCAGCCCGGTCATTTCCAAATCCAGCCAGATTAAATTGTGTTCATTCACTGCCATCGCTGCCTCATCTGCTTACCCGCTGAAAACAGCAGGATGCTTTGTAACTTGTTGGATAAGCGGTATCATACACCGCAATTTCCCATGCGACCAGCCGGCTTACTGCTTCAGCCGAGCCCGCGCACAACAGGCAAAACCGAGTGAGCCCGAAACGACGCTTAACCAAACAACAACAGGCACGCATTGCCCGTCAGAATGAGAAACGCTTAGACACTAGCAAACAAGGTGCTTCAAGCGATGACGATCTGTATTTGTCAGCTGAGCCGGGCTTGATTTTAAGCCGCTTTGGCAAGCATGCAGATGTTGAAGCGGCAGATGGCAGTGTGATCCGCTGCAATCTGCGCCGCACGCTAAGTTCGGTCGTGACTGGCGA
This sequence comes from Alkalimonas cellulosilytica, assembly GCF_036325985.1. NCBI lineage: Bacteria > Pseudomonadati > Pseudomonadota > Gammaproteobacteria > Alkalimonas > Alkalimonas cellulosilytica. Next base: position 133,432 of record NZ_JAUHLI010000009.1, on the reverse strand, counting down.
TCGGGTCGCCTTTCGCCGGGTCCGCCAAACGCAAGGCAGTGTCGATGGCATTATTGATGCGGTAGCCGAACGCGACACAGTGCTGCTGCGCCCAGATTTTTACGATGGCTTAAAACCGGTCGCTGCCAACATCGACCGCATTGTGGTGGTATCGGCGGTGCTGCCCGAATTCTCTGCCCACATCATCGATCGCTATCTGGTGGCGGCCGAAGTGACCGGCATTCCGCCGGTACTGGTGCTGAATAAAACCGATCTGCTGAGCGCTGAACAGCGACACGCCTTGCAACAACAGCTGGAGCTCTATCGCGAGCTTGGCTATGCCAGCTTATGGCTGAGTGCTAAGCAGGGCGAAGGCATGGACGCACTGCAGCAGTTGCTGCAAGAAGGCACCAGCATATTGGTTGGGCAATCCGGTGTTGGCAAATCGTCGATTATGAATGCCATTTTGCCAGAGCTCGCGCTTTCTACCCAACAAGTGTCGGATGTATCTGGCCTTGGCCAGCACACCACCACCGCCTCACGGCTGTACCACTTACCCGGCGGCGGCCAGCTCATCGACTCACCTGGTATCCGTGAATTTGGTCTGTGGCATTTTAGCCCGGAGCAGGTCACTGCTGGCTTCGTCGAGTTTCAGCCGCTGCTTGGTCATTGCAAGTTTCGGGACTGCAAGCACATCAAAGACCCCGGCTGTGCTATTCTGCAAGCAGTGACCGATGGCGACATCAGCGAACAACGTTATCAGAGCTATCTGCGCATTCTGACCAGCATGGCAGAAGACAAACCCAATCATTTCTAACGTCAAAAGAGCCTGTTATGGACCAAGTAAAAATCATTCTGCAATACATTCTGCCTAAGCACCTGATCTCACGCCTGGTCGGTTACCTGGCGGCTGCCCGGCTTGGCTTTTTCAGTCATTTGCTGATCAAGCTGTTTATCAAGGCTTTCAAAATCGATATGACCGAAGCCAAATACGAGCAAGCGTCTGATTACCGCAGCTTCAATGAGTTTTTTACCCGGCCATTGAAAGAAGGCATCCGGCCACTGGCGGACGCTGCCGATATCATTGCCCATCCGGTCGATGGCACCATCAGTCAGTTGGGGCCCATTACCGATGGCAAGCTGGTGCAGGCTAAAAACCACGATTATTCGCTGCAAACCCTGCTGGGTGGTGAAGCCGATACCGCAGCGCCTTTTTTAGGCGGTCAGTTTGCTACCATTTATCTGGCACCGAAGGATTACCACCGCATCCATATGCCGGTGAGTGGCACCTTACGGGAAATGATCTATGTACCGGGCGATTTGTTTTCGGTGAACCCACTGACAGCGGAGAATGTGCCCAACCTGTTTGCCCGCAACGAGCGGGTAGTCACTATCTTTGATACCGAGCTGGGCCCGATGGCGCTGGTATTGGTAGGTGCGACCATTGTTGCCAGCATCGAAACGGTCTGGGCAGGCACCATTACACCGCCCACAGGTAAAACCGTGCATCGTTGGCAGTACCCGGCCACCGGCCCCACTGCGGTACGGCTGGAAAAAGGCGCCGAAATGGGTCGCTTTAAACTGGGATCGACGGTAGTGCTGGCGTTTGCCCCTGAGCAACTGGAGTTTTTAGCCGACCAGCAGCTAGGCAGTACCACTCGCATGGGAGCAGCTTTTGCCAAAAGACTGCAGCCAAACGACTAACGGCAACCATTGACGGCCATTTAGGCAAAGCACCAGCATCGTTTTTAAGGAGCCTGTATGCAGATCATTGCCCATCGCGGAGCCAGTGGTGAATTTCCGGAAAATACCTTGCTGGCCATCGCTCAGGCCATTTTGCAGGGTGCCGATGCCATTGAAGTGGATGTGTATGCAGTAGAAGGCGAACTGATCGTCATTCACGATCCCAAGCTGGAACGCACCACCAACGGCAACGGCACCATTTACCAGCACAGCCTGGCTTATCTGCGACAACTGGATGCCGGCGAAGGCGAGCCCATTCCAACGCTGTGGCAGGTGCTGGAGCTGGTCCATGGTCGCTGCTGGCTGAATATCGAACTCAAAGGCAAAGATACTGCTCCGCCCTTGCTGGCCATGCTAGCCAGAGCACAGCAAGTGCTTGGTTTATCCCTCGATGAGGTGCTGGTGTCGTCTTTTAACCATCACCTGCTGCTGCAGTTAAAACAAGCCTTACCAGAGCTGAGATTGGGCGCTCTGACCGCCAGCCTGCAACTGAACTATGCCCAGTACGTGCACGATTTAGGCATGTACTCGGTACACTGCGATCTGAATTTTATCGACCAGCAACTGGTACATGATGCGCATCAACTGGGCTTGAAAGTTTTTGTCTATACCGTGGATGGGCTGGATGACATCAGTGACATGCAGCAGCTGGGTGTGGATGGTATCTTTACCAATTACCCGGCGCGCAGCCGGGTGTGGGCCTTTGAAGGTGGCTAAGCCTTAACTTTGCTGAGGCGTAGCCTCATTCTCTTTGCAATCAACCACTGTTTTGCAGCTGCTGCAGCGCTGGCATAGCCGCATATTCAGCACATGCGCCAGCACCACAAAAGCAGCCCCAATAGTAAGCACTGCCGGCTCCCAATGATGGCCAAAGATGTCTTTGTGCCAATAGATAAAACCGCCTAAAAACAGTGAGTAGAAGGGGTAGAGTTTACGGTGGTAACGGTGAAAACCTGAAAACAGTGCAATAAACCCCAGCACCATCGTCAGCAACAATGCAGCCCGCTCAAAACTCTCATTGGCCAGAAAGCTAGCGCCAAGCAACGGCAGTACGGGCAACAGGACAGGCAGCATAATGCAATGCACCGCACAGAGCGATGTCAGCGCAATTCCTGCTTTATCCAATACATTTCGACCCAGGCTAAGCACAGCAGTTACCACCCAATCAGCAATAGTAATGAGATGATATAACAAATCGGCAAAAAATGAAATACGAAGCAGGCATAAGCTGCTGCTTGCAATCAGGCTTTATGGCATAATTCGCCCTATTTTGTTGTACGAGACCGCAAAGCATGGATCAATTACTGGACCAACTGGATGCCAACCTGAAAGAGTTGTACCGCAAGGCGCTGGATGCCGATCAGGCGCTGGACGCACTGAAAAAACAAGGCAAAGGGAAGTATCAGGCTATTTTCCCAGCCAGTGCTGGCTTTCAGGTACAAAGTCCCCGCTTTATGCCTTATCTGGCAGAAACGGCTGAGCTGGTTGCTGCCATGCGCCAAAGCCAACAATTCAGTACCACTACGTTGCAACAAGCGGTGCAACAACTAAAGCACCTGCACCAGACGTTGCAGGAATTTCAGCAGGCTTTAAAAGACCAGTAAGCAAAACGGCAAGCTCAAGGCTTGCCGTTTTCATCCATTAAGGCAGCTTACTCGCTGACTTTAGGTAACTTGGCCTGGTGCTCTTCAATTTGTGGCATCAGGTTGCGCTCAAACCAACGCTTTAACATGGTGTATTCGTAACGTAACTCCTGGTGGCGAGGGCCTACCATGCGTGGGCTCTGTAAAAAGCCCATATCACGGATATTTTCATCACCACCCGCTACCCTGGCTCCATACCCATCACGCAGCTCGTGAGTAAAGGCCACCCGCGGTGAATAAATATCTTTTACCATCCGGATATCCTGGCCCGAACGGGTGTACATTGGGTTTACATCACCGGCCAAATCAATATCGGTCACGGTTACCTGCCACTGATACCCCTCCGGCAATTCAGCCGCGAACTCCTGGAAAATTCGCTCAAAGCTTGCCAGAGTCCGCTCACGAAACCGCGCCCGGCTTTCGTTAGCCGGCCGGATATCGGTGAATTTTTCCGGCTCCTGGAAAGTCAGCGTTAAGTTGGATGCATCCTCCGCCAGACCATGAAAGCTCGCGCTCATCAGCCCAGCCAGGGCACCTGCCATCATTAGTTTGCGCCAAATAGGTGTGGTCATTGTTGCCTCCAATTAATAGCATACACCGCTACAAAGCCCGACGACACAGCGATCGAGCCTGACTAAATTCTAGTCAACTTTATATGACTATAGACTGAATTGGATTCATTAAGTTGTCATTTTTTGTTATTTATTGTGCCAGCTGCCATAGCAACAGCCAAAAGAAAACCCAGCACCAAGGCCGGGTTTTCAGGGATTCAGACGGGGCCTGAGCGCATGTCGGGTAGCAGCAGTGCATTACTGCACCGCCGCCCCCTAAGAACCGTACAAGCAAGTTTCTCCGCATACGGCTCAAGACTTTCTAAGCCAATACCTAAGTACTGACCAGCCACGATTATCAGAAAAAGATTCTGATAAAATCCGGAATGTAAATTGGCGCAATGAAAAGCATACTCACGTGCAGGTAAAACTTTCTGATAGATGACAAGAAAAGATTTAACTCATTTACCAGTAATCTACCTTGTTCTATGTGTGCAGCTATTTTCTTGCCCCAAAGCGGTTTTCTATATACTTTCGGCGATTTGTCAGCCATGAGCATTAACCTTTGATAAGGATTAATATTCTGCTAAGCAATAAATGCCTAGCGCCGAAAGCAGGATTTGCAAAGAGTACTACTCTAGACATGCTGTCACTGACAGGCTTGCCTCGCAAATGCTGCGAAGGAAACATCAGTAAATGGATGCAATCTAAATTTAGTCAGGCACTGCCTGTATTGGATTGAACACGAGCACAGCTCACATTCCGAAGCACTGCTTCGTTTGACTTCACTTGGCACTGCCAAGCTTTAATCCCAAGCGGCCACTGGTCGGATGAGATTCAAAAAATAATAATCCAATATTACTACTTTTGCAAATATTTTCACTGAGACTAAAATGTTAAAACGTCTTAAACGAGCAGGGTTTGCATGAGAACTATAGTGTTATTGCTAGCTTGCATGGTCACTTTGAATGTTGCTGAGTCTATCCATGTCCCTATTCCCTCACAGCTTTGCAGTCAGCAAGACTCTATGTTTGCGGGTGCATCCATTATTTACTCTGAGTGTCAGGATGACATCGATGCCATTGTGGTTCATGGGATTCAAAGTAGTCACAGCTTCGAAGCACTGTTGCAATTCGCACAAAGCTATCAAAATGAGCAAGTCGCGCTTGATGAGGCTATCACAGATCCGCTATTTGACGGCTTAGTCGTTGCATTAACACCATTCGATCCGGCAATGTCCATCAGCCACGATGAAGTGAGTACTATTGAGTTTTCACTCAGTGATAAAGCGGTATTTTTTATTCGTGAAACCGGCCGCTGGCAAGTGATCACTGTACTACCGGCTAACAGCTCCCACTACTGACTTGTCTCAATAAAAAACCCGGCACCAAGGCCGGGTTTTCAGGGATTCAGACGGGGTCTGAGCGCATTACATCATGCCGCCCATGCCACCCATTCCGCCCATGCCACCCATATCTGGGGCAGCGGCTTCGTCTTTTGGTACTTCGGTCACCATGGCTTCGGTGGTGATCATCAGTGAACCAACAGAAGCAGCGAACTGCAGTGCAGAACGGGTTACTTTGGTTGGATCCAGGATACCCATTTCCAGCATGTCGCCGTAGGTTTCGTTGGCCGCGTTGTAACCGTAGTTGCCAGAACCGTCTTTCACTTTGTTCACAACCACAGACGGCTCTTCACCGGCGTTGGAAACGATTTGACGCAGAGGCGCTTCCATCGCACGCAGGGCGATTTTGATGCCGTGGTTCTGGTCTTCGTTCTCTGCCGTCAGGCCTGCCAGCTTGGCAGCAACACGTACCAGAGCGACACCACCGCCAGGGACCACGCCTTCTTCCACCGCAGCACGGGTTGCGTGCAGCGCGTCTTCAACGCGGGCTTTTTTCTCTTTCATTTCGATTTCAGTCGACGCACCTACTTTGATCACGGCAACACCGCCAGCCAGCTTGGCCAGACGCTCTTGCAGTTTTTCTTTGTCGTAATCCGAGGTCGCTTCTTCGATTTGCTGACGGATTTGCTTCACACGGCCAGCAATGGCGGCTTCGTCACCAGCACCATCGATGATGGTGGTGTTGTCTTTGGTCAGTACCACGCGCTTGGCAGTACCTAAGTCTTCCAGCGTAGCTTTTTCCAGCTCCAGGCCGATTTCTTCAGAAATCACAGTACCGTTGGTCAGTACAGCGATGTCCTGCAGCATGGCTTTACGACGGTCACCGAAACCTGGCGCTTTGACTGCCGCTACTTTGACGATACCGCGCATGTTGTTCACCACCAGCGTAGCTAAGGCTTCACCTTCCACGTCTTCAGCGATGATCAGCAATGGCTTGCCTGCTTTGGCCACGCCTTCCAGCACCGGCAACAGCTCACGGATGTTGGAGATTTTTTTATCCACATTCAGGATAAACGGGCTTTCCAGTTCAACCTGGCCAGCTTCCTGATTGTTGATGAAGTATGGAGACAGGTAACCACGGTCAAACTGCATGCCTTCAACCACGTCCAGCTCGTTGGCCAGCGCCTGGCCTTCTTCGACCGTGATCACGCCTTCTTTGCCTACTTTGTCCATCGCATCGGCGATGATCTGGCCAATTTCTGAGTCCGAGTTCGCAGAAATAGTACCTACCTGAGCAACTGACTTGCTATCAGCACACGGCTGAGACAGGTTTTTCAATTCAGCAACAGCTTCAACCACGGCTTTGTCGATACCGCGTTTCAGATCCATTGGGTTCATGCCAGCAGCAACGGCTTTGACACCTTCGTTGATAATGCTTTGAGCCAACACTGTGGCGGTGGTGGTGCCGTCACCGGCTTCGTCGTTGGCTTTAGAAGCAACTTCTTTTACCATCTGAGCGCCCATGTTTTCGAACTTGTCTTCCAGCTCGATTTCTTTGGCGACAGAAACACCATCTTTGGTGATCAGAGGTGAACCGAAGGATTTATCCAGGATCACATTGCGGCCTTTCGGACCCAGAGTGACACGAACGGCATTGGCCAGAATATTGACGCCTTTCAGCATTTTATTGCGGGCATCATCACCAAAACGAACTTCTTTTGCTGCCATTTTCATTTTCCTCTAAATTCAGTTAGTGCAATGATTGATTAGGCTTCAACTACAGCCAGGATATCGTTCTCACTGACGATCAGCACTTCTTCACCATCAATTTTTTGCGTCTTAACGCCGTAACCATCGTTGAAAATCACTGTGTCGCCAACTTTGACATCCAGCGCTTTCACCTCGCCGTTATCCAGAATGCGGCCGTTGCCAACAGCAACTACGGTGCCACGGGTGGATTTCTCGGCGGCAGAGCCAGTCAGAACGATGCCACCGGCTGACTTGGTTTCAGCTTCCTGACGTTTGATGATGACGCGGTCATGTAAAGGACGAATATTCATGCTCTATCTCCTAAAGCGAGTTTGCGTTTTAACATGGGTTGTTAAAATGGGTTGCGCTGTATATGGGGCAAGCAAAAACTGAATCCAAGGGGGAGGCTAAAAAAATTTTCTGCAGAAATCGGCGTGACAACAGATTTTGCTAATGATAGCAGCAAACTGGTATTGTATCGCTTCGAACAAGACCGGAACCTGTCGGGCAGCGTATAGCCTGACCTGCCTGAAACCAAGAAGAGAGCCGATAGATGTTACGATCGTTATTGACTGGCGTGTTGTTGTGCTGGCTGGCGCTGTTGCCGGCCCAGGCTAATGAGAGTGTCTTGGCTGCCATTACCGGTGAGTCGTCACGCTTTTTACCGGTCGATCAGGCCTTTCAGTTTGATTTTCGCCAACAGGACGATGAGCTGCTGCTTAGCTGGACCATTGCCGACGGCTATTATCTGTACAAAGAGCAATTCAAGTTTGCCGGCATTGCGGTTAGCTTCTCACACCCAAGCTACCCGGCGGCCATGACCATTGAAGACGAATTCTTCGGTGTGACCGATGTCTACTACCATCAGGTGATTTTGCGTCTGCCTTTATCGGATATCGGCGAGGACGCCGAGTTACGGGTGCGTTATCAGGGCTGTGCTGAAGCCGGCTTTTGCTACCCGCCCACCACCAAAACGGTGCCTCTGAGCCAGGCTGCAGGTGGCTTAGCCGCTGATGCTGGCAATGGCGCTGCAACCGCTTCCTCTGCACCGGTATCCAGCCAGAATACCCTGGCCGAGCGCCTGGCAGGCTCCGGCTTTTTACTGACGCTGGGAGTATTTTTCGTCCTGGGCCTTGGCCTGGCATTTACGCCGTGCGTGTTTCCGATGTACCCGATCTTATCCAGCATTATTGTCGGTCAGGGCAAGGATTTATCCCATAAGAAAGCTTTCAGCCTGTCCTTTGCCTATGTACAGGGCATGGCTCTCACCTATGCCTTGCTCGGTTTAGTGATTGCCAGCCTGGGGGTACGTTTTCAGGCCATGTTGCAACACCCGGTGATATTAGTGCTGGTCAGTCTGCTGTTTGTGCTGCTGGCTCTTGCCATGTTTGGTGCGCTGAATTTTAGTCTACCCAGCGCCTGGCAGGCCAAAGTGGCGGCCATCAGCAACAAACAACAACGTGGCTCGGCCAAGGGCGCTTTTGTGATGGGCAGCTTATCCGGCCTGATTGCCTCCCCTTGTACGACAGCCCCCTTGACTGCCGCCCTGCTGTACGTCGCGCAAAGTGGCGATCTGTTGCGCGGTGCCATTACGCTCTATGTACTCAGCCTCGGCATGGGCTTGCCACTGCTGATCCTGGGTAGCTCGGGCGCTAAGCTGCTGCCTAAAGCCGGCCAGTGGATGTATGCGGTGAAAAATATCTTCGGCTTTTTGCTACTGGCGGTGCCGGTCTGGTTATTGGATCGTTTTGTGCCCGGCTGGGTGACTTTGCTGCTGGGCTCGGTACTTGCCTTGTCTGCCGCCTTGTACCTGCATTATGTATCGCAGCAGCTCAGCAATGCCAAAGCCCGTAGCGCGCTCTGGCTACCAGCGCAATTGCTGCTGATTTTAACTGTACTGGTTAATGTGCAACTGCTGTGGCCTCAATCGGCCAGCCCTTCGATGGCAACAACTGTTGCAGGGCAACAAACCCCGGGCCAATTCCGGCTGGTAGCCGATCAGGCAGAATTGGATCAGGCGCTGGCCGAGGCTAAAGCCAATGGCCAGGTGGTATTACTGGATTTGTACGCGGAGTGGTGCGTGGCCTGCAAAGAGTTCGAGCTGCTGACCTTTCCGGCCGAGCAAGTACAGCCCTACTTGCAGCAAATGGTGCTGCTGAAAATTGATGTCACCCGCATGACCCGGGCCAATCAGCAATTATTGGATCGCTACCAGGTGCTGGGCCTGCCTACGCTGCTGTTCTTTGATGCTGATGGGAAAGAAATGACACAATCCCGTGTCACCGGCTTTATGGCGGCCCGCCCCTTTGCCCGTCACTTAGCAGCCATTCTGGAGTAACGGCCAGGTCGGATCGCGCTGCCATGCTGGCATAGAGGGCAGCTTCATCGCAACAAACTGGTCTTTTCCTGCTGATTAGACCAGTATTTTGCTGCCATTTGTCACGATTTCACTATAATAAGCCGTTAAATCGAAACCAAGCGCGCGTTATTTACGCATCTAGCCCGAGGCAGCTGTTTATTCTGGCCGCTTCAGGCATAATGCAGAGAAATAACGTGAACGTGCAGGAAATGTGCAGCTTATGGTGAATAAAACGCGGATTCTGTTGTTAAATGGCCCCAATCTAAACATGCTGGGTGTGCGCGAGCCTTCAGTCTATGGTTCGCAAAGCCTGGCTGAACTGGTGCAACAGCTGCAGGATTATGCCACAAGCCTGAATGTGGAGCTTAGCCACTTTCAGAGCAACGCCGAGCATGAACTGCTCGACCGCATTCACCAGAGCCTGGGCCAGATTGACTTTATTGTCATCAACCCCGGTGCTTTTACTCACACCAGTGTGGCTTTACGTGATGCCCTGCTGGCTGTGGCCATTCCTTGCATTGAAGTCCATTTGAGCAACGTGCATGCCCGCGAACCATTCCGGCAGCACTCGTATCTTTCGGACATTGCCAAAGGTGTGATTTGTGGCCTGGGGCCACAAGGCTATCGCTTTGCCATTGAGGCGGCAGTGTCTTTTACGCAATCCAATCCATCCACCTAGAATGACAGGTTAAATCTTTATGGACATTAGAAAAATTAAGAAACTGATCGAGCTGGTTGAAGAGTCCGGTATCTCTGAACTGGAAATCACCGAAGGCGAAGAATCGGTTCGCATCAGCCGTCAAAGCACAGCACCACAGCAAATCCACTATGCGGCGGCACCAGCCCCTATGGCTGCACCTGCCCCGGCAGCAGCACCAGCGGCAGCACCAGCCGTTGCCAGTGCACCGGCGGAAACCTCAGGCCACCGGGTACGCTCACCCATGGTAGGCTCTTTCTACCGCTCGCCTTCGCCAACCTCCAAGCCATTTATCGAGGTCGGCCAAAGCGTGAAAGTCGGCGATACTCTGTGCATCGTTGAAGCCATGAAAATGATGAACCAGATCCAGTCCGACAAGGCTGGTGTGGTAAAAGAAATCCTGGTTCAGGACGGCGAGCCGGTAGAGTTTGACCAACCACTGGTTATCATCGAATAAGCGAAAAAGGCCAATCCTATGTTAGAAAAAGTCTTGATTGCCAACCGGGGCGAAATTGCACTGCGTATTCTGCGCGCCTGCAAAGAGCTCGGGATCAAGACGGTCGCCGTACACTCCACGGTCGATCGTAATCTGAAGCATGTGCTGCTGGCCGATGAAACCATTTGCATCGGTCCGGCGCCTTCGCCAAAAAGCTACCTGAATGTCCCTGCCCTGATTGCAGCCGCGGAAGTCACCAATGCCCAGGCCATTCACCCGGGCTACGGCTTTTTGGCAGAAAATGCTGAATTTGCCCAGCAAGTGGAAGAAAGTGGCCTGGTCTTTATTGGCCCGCGTCCCGACTCCATTCGTCTGATGGGCGATAAAGTATCTGCCATTGAAGCGATGAAAAAAGCTGGTGTACCTTGTGTGCCGGGTTCTGATGGTGCCGTCGGTGACGATGCCGCCACAAACAAAGCCATTGCCAATCGCATCGGTTACCCGATCATTGTCAAAGCTGCTGGCGGCGGCGGTGGTCGCGGCATGCGGGTGGTGCGCTCTGAAGCCGAACTGGTCAGCTCGATTGAAATGACCAAAGCCGAAGCCAAAGCCGCCTTTGGCAACGACATGGTCTACATGGAGAAATTCCTGGAAAACCCGCGCCATGTCGAAATTCAGGTACTGGCCGATGGCCAGGGCCATGCCATTCACCTGGGGGAGCGTGACTGCTCGATGCAGCGCCGTCACCAAAAAGTGGTGGAAGAAGCGCCAGCTCCGGGCATTGACCAGAAGCTGCGTGATTTCATTGGTGGCCGCTGTGTCGAAGCCTGTAAGGTGATGAACTACCGTGGTGCCGGTACCTTCGAGTTCCTGTTTGAAAACGGCGAGTTCTTCTTTATTGAAATGAACACCCGTATTCAGGTGGAGCACCCGGTTACGGAAATGATCACCGGTGTCGATCTGATTAAAGAGCAGCTGCGCATTGCTTCTGGCTTGCCGCTGAGTATCAAGCAAGAAGACATTGTGATTCGTGGTCATGCCATTGAATGCCGGATCAATGCCGAAGATCCAGCCACCTTTATTCCGTCGCCGGGTACCATCACCCGCTTCCATCCACCGGGTGGCCTCGGGGTTCGCTGGGACTCGCACATTTATGCTGATTACACCGTGCCACCGAACTACGATTCGATGGTTGGCAAGTTGATCACCTACGGCGACACCCGCGAAGTGGCAATAGCTAAAATGCGCAATGCGCTGTCTGAGCTGCTGGTGGGTGGGATCAAAACCAATATCCCGCTGCACAAAGACATTATGAATGATGCTGGTTTCTGCGCTGGCGGCACCAATATTCATTATCTGGAAAAGAAGCTCGGTTTATAAGCCGGGAGTTCTCCTTTTCAAAACAGGCTCTGCGGGGCCTGTTTTGCTTTGTCACGTTGCTTTTTTTCGGTTTTGCTGCAAGCAGATGATAGAATACTGCTTTTACAGCTGAACCATGAGAACCGCCATGCCCTGGATCCAACTGCGAATTCAAACCACCGAACACCATGCCGAACAAGTCAGTGATATGCTGATTGGCTGGGGAGCCCAGGCCGTGACTTTTATTGATAGCAAAGATACGCCCATTTATGAGCCCCTCCCCGGCGAGGTGCTGTATTGGCATGACACCACAGTGATGGGCTTGTTTGAGGCCGATCATCCGATGCAGACCGTGCTGGATAAACTGCAGCAAACTGCTTTGTTTAAACAGGGTTTAAACTACAAGCTGGAGCAACTGGAAGACAAAGACTGGGAACGCGAATGGATGGATAACTTCCACCCCATTCAGTTTGGCGAGCGGCTTTGGGTTTGCCCAAGCTGGCGCGACATTCCTGATCCAACAGCCATCAATGTGCTGCTGGACCCGGGTATTGCCTTTGGCACCGGCACCCATCCCACTACAGCACTGTGCATGCAATGGTTGGACGCACATATCGAGCCCGAGCAAACCGTGGTGGATTTTGGCTGCGGCTCCGGCATTTTGGCCATAGCGGCGCTAAAGCTTGGCGCTAAGCGCGTTGTCGGCATCGATATCGATCCGCAGGCGATTCAGGCAAGTCTAGCCAATGCCGAACGCAATGAAGTAGCCGATAAACTGGAGCTGTATTTACCGAAAGACCAGCCCAACCTGAGTGCCGATGTGGTGGTGGCCAATATTCTGGCCGGCCCTTTGGCCGAGCTGAATCAAGTGATTGCAGCTTATGTCCGTCCGGGTGGTAGCCTGGTGATGTCCGGCATTTTACCTCAACAGGCCGAGCAGGTGATAGCGGCCTATCGTGACCGTTTTGAGTTCGATGCTGTGGTCGAGCAAGACGAATGGGTGCGACTAAGCGCCCGTAAACTGAACTGATTCGCTTCCATCCTGCAACGGCATCCATGCCGTTTCGCCCAGTTGCCAGGAGAAACACCGTTTTCCCTGGCTCGGAATACAACTCCGATCACCGCTCAACAGCTTAAAATTCGAGCCCAACAGGCTAGTCAGACTCGCCGGTTTAATGTTATGTTATAACAAATCACAACACAACACCGGAGATTTGCTGTGCGCAATTCAACTTCTTTTCCTTTGGCTGCCACCTTGGCCCTGGCCAGTGGTTTATTGTTAACGGGCTGTAATGACAGCCACACCTACCAAGATACCGTGGCTGATGATCCTCATGATCATGGCCATGATCACGATCATGACCACGGCCACCACAGCACGGAAGGCGGCCGTCTGGTTATCACCGCAGCGCCACACCATGACGGTGATCATAGCCATGACCACGATCATCACCATGTCTATGTGTTTGATTTGCATGAAAACGAAATCATCGCTGAGTTGGAAACCGAGCATGAAGTATCCCAACTCTATGCCAGCCCGGGGTTTCGCTTTGCACTGTTGAATCAACGCAGCGAAAATAGTACGCAAATTCTCGATGGCGGCCAGTGGCAGGAAGATCATGGCGATCATATGCACGACTACGTACAGGCGCCAGCTATGCTGAGCTTTGAACTGACAGGGCCGGCGCCCACCCACTACGAAGCGCATGAAGGCCTGGCTGCGCTGTTTTATGATGGCTACGCCGATCCTCAGCAAAACGCTGCAGTATTCGTATTCAGTGATGATGACTTGGCCCATGGCCGCATTGGTGCCAGCCTGACGCTGGATATCAACCAGCATGGCACGGCCGAAGTGCGGGGTGACTATCTGCTGACTACCTATCGGGCAGCGGGCACAGCCACGACACTACCAAGCCAGGTTGAGCTGTACCATCGCCACGATGATCACTACGATTTTGAAATTCGTTTTAACGAGCCTTGCGCCAGCCTGCATGGCAGTTACTCGATTGAAGATTACACCCTATTTGGCTGCGCCGACGGTGTACTCTTGGTAGAGCAACGCGGTACTCAATTTTTAGCCAGCAAAATTGCCAATGCCGATGGTTTAACTGGTCGTATTGGCAGCTTCAGCGGCCATAAGCACCAGCATGAAGTCATCGGCTATGCTGGCCAGGCCATCTGGATCATTGACGCTGTGCACAGCACCATGCGTGAGCTGGACTGGCGTGGTGATAGCGAAGTCACGCGCATTGCTTCAGCAGTAGATGCACATGGTGAGCATTATGCGGTATTAGACAGCAGCGGTACTCTGCATGTGTTTGACTGGGATGCAGACTTTGCCCTGAAAGACAGCCTGGCGCTGATTGAGAGCATCGACAACAACAACAGGCCACGCATTGCGGTGAATCAACAAAATGAAACCATCTACCTGACTGATCCGGTTGCCAAACAGCTGGTGGTGGTCGACCTGCACAGCCTGACGGTTGAGCGCATTGCGCTGGATTTCGAGCCGGCACTGATCACCTGGCTGGGTGTGGCTGAACCAGCCGACGATCATCATGATCACTAAAGGGTACTAACCCTCCCTGTTTCCTGCACCTCTGTTCCTGAGTGTTGGATATTGGCGCTGCCTTTGGGTAGCGCCTTTTTTATCACCCGGTCAGGCCAGTCCCGATGCAGGCTAAAATTCAAGCAGTTAGCTTTTGTCAAGGCTTCAGGGCTTAATAAATTTCAGAATTGTTTAAATATTAGCCTTTGCAAGGCGGGCAAAAATCCGTAAACTTGCGCCCCCTGAGGGTAAGAGCTGTGCGAGCTGGACGAAAAAGTGCGAATCGGTCCCTATCAACTGCCGAACAATGTGATTTGTGCTCCGATGGCGGGGGTAACGGACGTCGCCTTTCGTCAACTGTGCCGCCGTTTTGGTGCCGGCCTGGCCGTATCGGAAATGCTCTCCAGTAATCCGCTGGTGTGGCAAAGCGAGAAATCGCAAAAGCGCATGACGCATCAGGCTGAAAGTGGCATCCGTTCGGTGCAGATTGCCGGTGCCGATCCGGCACAAATGGCCGAAGCCGCGCAGTACAATGTGGAGCTGGGCGCCGATATCATTGATATCAATATGGGCTGCCCAGCCAAGAAAGTGAATAAAAAACTGGCTGGTTCTGCGCTGCTGCAATTCCCGCAATTGGTGGAACAGATCATCCAGGCCGTGGTCCAAGCCGTGTCGGTGCCAGTCACGCTGAAAATCCGCACTGGCTGGCACCCGGATCACAAGAATGGGGTGGAAATTGCCCGTATTGCCGAAGCCAATGGCATCCAGGCGCTGGCGGTTCATGGCCGTACCCGCGCTTGTATGTACAAAGGGGACGCAGAATACGATACAATTCGCGCCATCAAACAGGCAATCACCTTACCGGTGATTGCCAATGGTGATGTAACCTCACCGCAAAAAGCCAAAATGGTGCTTGATACCACCGGCGCAGACGCCATTATGATTGGTCGAGCGGCTCAGGGTCGCCCTTGGATCTTCCGGGAAGTGGTTCACTTCCTGGCCACAGGGCAAGAATTAGCGCCCCCTGAGCTTTCGGAGGTCGAGTCCATTTTGCAAGAGCATGTGCAGGGACTGCACCAGCTCTATGGCCCGCACTTGGGGCCACGCATCGCGCGCAAACATGTTGGCTGGTATCTGGCCGAACATGATGCTGCCGGTGCATTTCGCCGAGAATTCAACGCCATCGAACTGCCCGAGCAGCAGTTGGCAGCGTTAACTATGTATTTTCATCAACTAGCAGCAACTTAAGTAAAGAGAATCGCAATGTTTAATGAAACTGTTTCTTCGCCTTTTATCACCAATGCCCATGTGCAGTCTCAGGAAAAACCACAAGCGCTGAGAACCGCTGCGCAAAAAGCCGTTGCTAACTACCTGCAACAGCTGAATGGTCAGGACGTCAACGACCTGTACGAGCTGGTATTGTCTGAGCTGGAGCGTCCTTTGCTGGAGGAAGTGATGAAATATACCCGTGGCAACCAGACCCGTGCTGCCAACCTGATGGGTATTAACCGCGGTACACTGCGGAAAAAGTTAAAACAGTACGGCATGAGCTGAGACTGACGCAGGGGCCCCGGCCCCTGCTTAAAAGCACCGCAAGGTGCTTTTTTCATTTTTAATCACCCCGTTTAAGCAACAGAGAAACAAACATGACTACCTATCGCCCCATTCGTCGTGCACTGCTGAGTGTGTCGGACAAAACCGGTATTGTTGAATTTGCCAGCGCTTTGCATCAAATGCAGGTGGAAATCCTCTCCACTGGTGGCACCGCCAAACTGCTGGCTGAGCATGGTATCCCAGTACAGGAAGTATCCAACTACACTGGTCACCCGGAAATCATGGCTGGCCGCGTCAAAACCCTGCACCCGAAAGTGCATGGTGGCATTCTGGCTCGCCGTGGTCAGGACGAAGAAGTCATGGCCGAGCATGGCATCGGTGCCATCGATCTGGTTGCTGTGAACTTGTATCCTTTTGCGAAAACCGTCGCCAACAAAGATTGCAGCTTAGAAGACGCCATCGAGAACATCGACATCGGTGGCCCAACCATGGTGCGCGCAGCGGCGAAAAACCACAAAGATGTGACCATTATCGTCAATGCCGGTGATTACGAGACCGTGTTGGCAGAAATGCGTTCGCATCAGGGCGGCACCACCCATGCCACTCGCTTTAGCCTGGCCATTGCTGCGTTTGAACACACCGCTCAGTACGACGGCATGATTGCCAATTACTTTGGTGCCATGCTGCCAGCCTATGACACCCCGGCCGAGCCGGCCAGCCGTTTCCCGCGCACCTTCAACAGCCAGTTCGTGAAAAAGCAGGATTTGCGTTACGGCGAGAACAGCCACCAGCAAGCGGCTTTCTATGTAGACCCGGCAGCCCAGGAAGCATCGGTATCCACCGCCACCCAGCTGCAAGGCAAGGCGTTGTCGTACAACAACATCGCCGATACCGATGCGGCGCTGGAGTGTGTGAAAGAGTTTAGTGAGCCGGCCTGTGTCATCGTAAAACACGCCAACCCTTGCGGTGTGGCCATTGGCGACAACATTCTGGTTGCTTATGAGCGTGCTTACCAGACTGATCCAACCTCCGCTTTTGGTGGCATCATCGCTTTTAACCGCGAACTGGATGAGACCACCGCCAAGGCCATCATTGATCGCCAGTTTGTCGAGGTGATTATCGCTCCGGCAGCAACCGAAGCGGCTGTTGCGGTGATTGGCAGCAAGCCAAATGTCCGTTTGCTGGTGTGTGGCGCCTTTAGCACCCCAGCCCCGGCTGTTGATATCAAGCAGGTCAATGGTGGTATTTTGCTGCAAGACCGTGATCAGGCCAGCATCAGCGCCAGCGATCTGAAAGTAGTGACCAAGCGCCAGCCCACTGAGCAGGAGCTGAGCGATTTGTTGTTCTGCTGGAAAGTAGCCAAGTACGTCAAATCCAACGCCATTGTGTATGTGAAAGACAGCATGACCATCGGTGTTGGTGCCGGCCAGATGAGCCGGGTGTACAGCGCCAAAATTGCCGGCATCAAAGCGGCTGATGAACAGCTGGAAGTGAAAGGCTCAGTGATGGCTTCCGATGCTTTCTTCCCGTTCCGTGATGGCATCGATGCGGCCGCTGCTGCCGGCATTACTGCGGTGATCCAGCCAGGCGGCTCGATGCGCGATGCCGAAGTGATCGCCGCTGCCGATGAGCACGGCATGGCCATGGTGTTTACCGGCGTGCGTCACTTCCGCCACTAACCCCACGGCTTCCCATGCAACGGCAGCCATCGGCTGCCGTTTTTATTTGCTGCTTTGCCACGCTTGCCAAACAGGCTAATCTATACTTCAGTGTCCAACAGAGTATGAATGGAGGCTCCATGCACCACGAACGCTGGCAACTGCTGATCCATGGCAAAGTGCAAGGCGTGTTTTACCGCGCCTCTACCCAGCAACAAGCCCGGATGCTGGGCCTGACCGGTTACTGCCAGAACCTGGACAATGGCCGGGTGCAGGTCGTGGCAGAGGGTATGCCCGATCAATTGCAACAACTGCTGGAATGGTGCTGGCAAGGCCCTGCCGGGGCAGAAGTAACCACAATTGATGTCGATAAAGATTTACCCACTGATGAATGGCAGGACTTTCAGATCCGGCGTTAGTTTAGATTCCCTTAATTCAGGGATGATTCAGAGAGCCAGCCTATACTGAACTGGTTTTTTAGAGCAATTGAGGACGATGCGATGAACTATTTACCAGCAAGCTTTCTAGTAGCCAGCATGCTATTGCTCGGTTGTGCCGAGCCCGATGTGTCTTTAAGTGCTGACAATGGTGCCACAGCTGCGGTGGCTGACGCGGCCCACAATAGCCGCAATGCACTGGACTGGGATGGTCGCTATGAGGGCGTATTGCCCTGCGCCGATTGCGAAGGCATCAAAACCAAATTAACCTTGCAACAAGATGGCCGTTATCAACTGGAAAGCCAGTATCTGGGCAAATCCAATCAAGTATTTCGTGAGCAAGGCACTTTTGAATGGGATAGCAGCGGTCAAATCATCCAGCTGCAACGGCCACAGCCGGGAGGCGATCAATTCTTTGTCGGTGAAAACAGACTGTGGCAACTGGATATGGCGGGTCAACGCATCACCGGTGAACTGGCTGAGCAGTACCAGTTGCACAAAGCGCCTCCGGCAGAGCTTGCCTCTGCTCCATTGGCAGGGACACGCTGGCAACTGACCGAGTTGATGGGTCAGCCACTGTCAGCCAATAACCCGGCCTACATCGTTTTTAGCAGCACAGAGCCACGGGTTTATGGCAATGCCGGCTGCAACCGCTTTTTTGGCAGCTATGAGCTAAATACCGGGCAAATGCGGCTTCGTTTATCCGGTATTGGCATGACTCAGATGGCTTGTATGCAGGATACCATCGAGCCGGAGTTTTCCGAAGTCCTGCAAAGCTTTGATAACTTTAACCTGACCGACGATAGTCTGACGTTAAACCGGGCTCGCATGGCTCCGCTGGCTCGTTTTACCGCAGCAGGTCCTGCCGAGAAATAAACGCTTCTGCCTCGGAAAGGCCATATGACAACGTTGTCATATGGCCTGGTTTCTGCTATGTTAGCCGCATAAAAATCAGCCAGTGGTTAACAGCTGGCTTTGCTGCCAACCACACAGGAAGCCGTTATGCAGATTGTGATCCAGCCCAATGCCGATGCCGTTGCTGAGTACGGTGCCGATCAGTTCAGTCGGTTGCTGAATAAAAAGCCCGACGCTGTATTGGGCCTGGCCACTGGCTCAACTCCGGTTGCGCTCTATCAAAAGCTGATTGCCCGCTACCAGGCGGGCGAGCTGAGCTTTGCCAAAGCAACCAGTTTTAATCTGGACGAATACCTGGGCCTGTCGCCCGAGCATCCGCAAAGCTACCGCTATTTTATGCAGCAGCAATTGTTTGGTTTAATTGATATTGCTCCGGAGCGCACTCATGTACCGCCGGGCGATGCCCCCGACCCCATCGCTGCCTGCCACGACTACGAGGCAGCTATTGAAGCCGCCGGTGGTATTGATTTGCAATTGCTTGGCATTGGCCGCAATGGTCATATTGGCTTTAATGAACCCTCATCTGGCCTGCGCTCGCGCACCAGGGTCAAAACCCTGACCCAGGCCACCATCGACGACAATGCCCGCTTTTTTACCGAAGGTGAGTACCAACCGCACTTATCCATTACCATGGGGATCGGCACCATCTTAGATGCCCGCAAAGTACTGCTACTGGCAACCGGTGAAACCAAAGCCGATGCAGTCAAAGCTATGGTGGAAGGGCCGCTAAGCGCCGCCTGCCCGGCCTCGGCCCTGCAGCTGCATCAGCATGCGGTGGTGGTGCTGGATGAAGCGGCTGCCAGCAAGCTGGCTGATCTGGCCTTTTACCGCCATATCGAGCGGGAAAATCAGTTATTGCTGGAGCGTTTGGGGAAAAGCTAAGCCGCTAATCGGCGGCTTTAGTGCCCTGCCTGGTGCTCTCTTGCCGCATCCCTTCCAGGTAGGCATACAACTGCTCAGTGAAAAAGCCATGCATTAAAAAGCGCTGGCTTAAATTCCAGGGCCCTACCAGATAATGCGGGTGTTTGTTGTAGGCCATCTCGGCCAGCTTGGAATTGCCCACCAGATCACCAATGCGTAAAGCAATGGACTGATCCAGATTGAAGCCATTGATGGCGTCCCGGTATTCTTCCCGCGTTAGCAACAGGCAAAACAAACACATAAAAAGCGCGTGGGCACTTTCAAAGTCCAGCCATTGGGTGCGCTTTTCGACAAAGTGAAAATCTGCCATCTTTACTGGCTGCCAGTGCTGCCAGCTCAACTCATCGACCGGCAGGGGCTTGGCCGGATGGTGCCAGGCGCCAAGCTCCCCGAACAAACGAAACAACTGCTGGTCATGCTCAACAAAGCTGGCGTCCAGCATGTCATCAATGCTTTTGGGGTACAGCTGCACCGGCTGATAATGGTCCACCGCACTATTGGCAGCCAGAAAATTCAGTACATTGGATTCGGTGGCATAATGACGCAGGATCAACAGATTGGCTTCTTTACTGACAAAGTGGCGGCAAAACCAACAAATCAGCCGTTGCAAGCTCTGATGCGCACTGAACTGAGGCAGCGGTAAGCGCTTAAAAAACCAAATAAAGTGCAGCAGGATGGCAAAGACAAACTGCAGCAAGGGCCGGATGCCCCAGCGCAGCGGATTTTGCAAATCCTTCAACCATAAATCCAGCGCACTTTGCTCTATGGGCAGTGAGTTGTCACGCGCAATGGCTTGCAAATAGGCGCTGGGTTTACTGGCCATGTTCCACCTCCTCCAATTGCAGACAGTACAACCTGGCAACAACTTTGGCAGTCCGGACAATGGCGGCCAATTGCTCTGGCGTGCTGCATACCCTGTCCAGCAACTGATACAGTTCCTGCATATGGTGTTCATCCTGCGAGCCATGGTAACGCATAAAGCGGGTGCAGTTGCTGTCACAGCCAGTGGCCTGTTCGATTTGCCCGGCCCAACTTGAGGCCATTTTCTGCCCCAAGCCTTCGATAATCCACATGGCACCGACTAAATCGACCGGGTTGGGCTGACTGGCCCGATACATAATAAAGCCATGCAGGGCTTCCGAGCCAATGTTATCCGCTCTGGCGGCTGCATGAATGGCCGCCAGTTTCCCACCGGCGGCGACAAAGTCCTGCTCCAGCATTTCATAATCCCGATGCTCGTCACGGGCATGGCCAATAATGGCAGAGCGCACATCGCTGTAATTGCGATCAAAGCTCGAGGCGCAGCGGCTGATCCAACGCGAGCCTTCAATCACCTGCTGACGCCAATGTAGCAGCAGTGTTTGGTAATCGTCCAGCGAAAACTGGCCGCGCTGCAGGCGCTGCAACAAAGGGATACGTCCAAGCTGACGCTCGAAATCAAACCAAACCCGCATCAGGGCCTGCAAACCTTGTTGGGCAACCTCACTCTTGATGACTTCCGACATCCGGCTCTCCTTGTTCAATCCATCACGGTTAACTGCATATAGACCGTATTAAAGCGACCGCTTTCCGGTACCATGCATAAGATGGTGTCGCCCGGCCGATAGCGCTGGGTCCGTCTGAATTCATCCAGCATAATAAAGATCGAAGCACAGCCAGTATTGCCGCGTTGATACAGGTTGCTGTACCACTTGTGCTCAGCCAGTCCGACACCAGCCCGCTGCATCATGTCGAAAATCTTGCCTTTGAAGTAGTGCGATGAATAGTGGCACAGCACATGATCAATGGCCGCTGGTTGGATCAGGCCCTGTGCGATTAAGCGCAAATAGCCATCGACCCCCAGTTTGACAATGGCATCCAGTACTCGCACATCTTGCCTCAGTAACAAAGCCCCGGCGGCTTCTGCTTCGGCATAACTCGGATAGTCTTGCCAGCTTCGGCTCTCATTCGGTGCCTGGCCGACACTCATGCACACCGGATAGGCATCGGCATGGGAAAAGCCGCGGATCCAATCGATCCGAAAACTTCCTGCCCTGGGGCTACTTTCCAGCAACAAAGCTCCGGCACCATCGGACAGCATCCAACGCAGAAACTCGGCATTAAAATCCAGCTCGGCTGCGGCCATTTCGTAACGGCGCGCTTTAAAGAGCCGCGATGTCAACTCACTCGCCACCACCATAGCCGTGCGATGCTCTCCCGCCAGAATACCGGTATAGGCCGCTTTGAGCGCCATCATGCTGCTGGAGCAAATACCATGGCAACTATGCAGCTCCACATCAGCCAGTTGCAACTCGGCCTGCACCATGGAGCCAAAACCAGGCAGCACCAGATCGCCCTGACTTGTGGCGGCGCTCAGCATAGTCAATTGTGGTTTGCCGATAAAGCTGTTTGCTAAGCAGTCCTCTACCGCTTTCGCAGCCATTTCACTGTTGGAAAACAAGGTGCGATGCTGTGCATCGATCGCATAGTGGCGTTTCAGAATGCCATTGGATTGCAAAATACGTCGCCGTAACCGGCTGGGTTTGCCATGCACCAAACCAAGGATCGGCTCCATCTCCTCATTGCTAATGGCCGGGCCTGGCAGGAAGTGTCCTGTACTGGTGATAAATACACTCATGCCGCCGCCCTTTGTTGCAGATAAACCCGCAAGCATCGCAGGTTCTCTTCCAGATAGGGCAGTACGCACACCAGCAGCATAAATCCAAGGTAATACAGCAAGTAACTATCACCACCATGAGCATATGGCATACGTTGAAACTGAAACTGTCCTTGCCAGTCCAGAGTGACCAGTTGGACAAATACCGGGAAGTTAATCACGATAATCAGCAGCAGCATAAACAGCGG
Source organism: Alkalimonas cellulosilytica (assembly GCF_036325985.1). Classification (NCBI taxonomy): domain Bacteria; kingdom Pseudomonadati; phylum Pseudomonadota; class Gammaproteobacteria; genus Alkalimonas; species Alkalimonas cellulosilytica. The sequence goes on along the minus strand of NZ_JAUHLI010000009.1, from coordinate 110,694 downwards.
TAAGGTAGCCAGATAGTTGTGGGCATGCATTTCCCAGATACTGATGTGTCGTCTGGGCGCAGCATAATGCACATCGTAATGTGCCACCAGCTCATGTGCCAGCCAGGCCAGCAGACAAATCAACATAATCAGCACATTCACCTGAAACAACAGGCACAGCAAAATAGGAATCGCCATTTGGATCCCCATCAATGAGTGCACCAGAGACTCCTTCAAGCCGGAGGTGTGTTCAATGCGGGTGGCCCGGTGGCAGCACCAATCAACAAAGCCGGCAATCCCCCAAAGAGGCAGGAACACATAAAGCATCAATTGAATTAATAAATCACTGGTTTGCAAAGCGGCTTCATCCTTTGAATACCTTTTTCTTTATACTAAATGAAAGGTGACAGCTTGCCCAGCACCGCTTGTCAGTCCGGCTTAGGCACGGCTATCCGACCACCGCCAGATTGATGCAGCCAATAGGCTGTTCCAGCCATAAAAAAACGGCCAATGAGTGGCCGTTTTGGTGAAGGCAGTAACGCAGCTTAGCTCCAGTTCAGGATCACTTTGCCGGATTGGCCTGAACACATAATGTCAAAGCCTTCCTGGTAATTATCGACCGGCATTTCATGGGTAATCATCGGACTGAGATCCAAGCCAGATTGAATGAGGCTGGCCATTTTGTACCAGGTTTCAAACATCTCCCGGCCATAGATGCCTTTAATGATCAAGCCTTTGAAGATCACCTGATTCCAGTCCACCGCCATATCCGATGGTGGAATACCCAGCATGGCAATCTTGCCGCCGTGGTTCATGGTGCTGAGCATGCTGTTAAAGGCGGAAGGTACGCCAGACATTTCCAGGCCGACATCAAAGCCCTCGGTCATGCCGAGCTCTTTCATCACATCGGTCAGCTTTTCTTTGCTGACATCCACCGCCCGGGTCGCGCCCATATCAAGCGCCAGCTGCAAGCGGTACGGGTTCACATCAGTAATCACCACATGACGGGCACCGACATGGCGCGCTACCGCTGCTGCCATAATGCCAATCGGGCCAGCGCCGGTGATCAGCACATCTTCACCAACCAAATCAAACGACAGCGCGGTATGGACGGCATTACCAAAGGGGTCGAAAATCGAGGCGATGTTGTCCGGGATATTGTCCGGAATTTTAAAGGCGTTAAAGGCCGGGATCACCAGGTACTCAGCAAAAGCACCCGGGCGGTTCACCCCTACCCCAGTAGTGTTGCGACACAGATGCACCCTACCAGCACGGCAGTTGCGGCAATGGCCACAGGTGATATGACCTTCGCCGGAGACACGGTCACCTATCTGGAAGCCACGAACTTCCGAGCCCATGCCTTCCACCACACCGACGTACTCATGACCGACCACCATACCATGCGGGATGGTGTTCTGCGCCCACTCGTCCCATTTGTAAATATGCACATCGGTGCCACAAATGGCGGTTTTTTTGATGCGAATCAGCACATCGTTCGGGCCGACTTCCGGCTTCTCGGTTTCGGTTAACCAGATGCCAGGTTCAGCTTTTAATTTGGCTAAGGCTTTCATTGGATCACTCCCATGTCTTTACCAATGCGGATAAAGGCGTCAATGGCCTGGTCCAGTTGCTCACGGCTGTGGGCCGCGGAGATCTGGGTACGGATACGGGCCTGACCCTTTGGCACCACCGGGAAGGAAAAACCAACCACATAGATGCCTTCGGCCAGCATGCGCTGCGCCATTTCGGCCGCGACTTTGGCATCCCCCAGCATCACCGGAATAATGGCGTGATCTTTGCCGGCCAGAGTAAAGCCCGCAGCTTGCATCCGCTCGCGGAAATAGCTGGCGTTTTGCCATAGTTTGGCCCGGAGGGCATCGCCTTCGGCCAGCAAATCCAGCACCCGGATCGATGCCGTGACAATGGCCGGTGCGACTGAATTGGAGAACAAATACGGCCGTGAGCGCTGCCGCAACCACTCAACGATTTCTTTGCGAGCCGAGGTGTAGCCACCGGAAGCACCGCCCAGCGCTTTCCCCAGCGTGCCGGTAATAATATCGACTCTGTCCATCACGTCGCAGTATTCATGGGTACCGCGGCCCTTGGCACCGACAAAACCCACGGCATGGCTGTCGTCCACCATCACCATGGCATCGTACTTGTCGGCCAGATCGCAGATGGATTTCAGATCAGCAATCACGCCATCCATCGAGAACACCCCGTCGGTGGCGATCAGTTTAAAACGGGCGCCATCGGCCACCGCCTGCTGCAGTTGCTGTTCCAGTTCGGCCATGTTGTTGTTGGCATAGCGGTAGCGCTTGGCTTTGCACAGCCGCACGCCATCGATGATGGAAGCATGGTTCAGCGCATCCGAGATAATGGCATCATCCGGACCAAGCAGGGTTTCAAACAAACCGGCATTGGCATCAAAACAAGAGGAGTACAAAATGGTATCTTCCATGCCAAGGAAGTGGCTGATTTTCTGCTCCAGCTGCTTGTGAATGTCCTGAGTACCGCAGATAAAGCGCACCGAAGCCACCCCAAAACCATGGCTGTTCAGCCCCTGCTGCGCCGCTTTGATCAGTTCCGGATGATTGGCCAGCCCCAGGTAATTGTTAGCGCAAAAGTTCAGCACCTCGCGCTCACCTACCTGAATGGCAGCACTTTGCTGCGAACTGATCAGGCGCTCAGCCTTGTACAGGCCTTCGCTTTTAACGTCATCGATTTGCTGTTGTAAATGCTGCAAAAACGCAGTGGCTGGCATAGAGGTCTCCTGAGAAAAACGGCATGACTAGTCATCAATAGTGCATATTGTACTGACTCGGCCGAACTTCTGCAGTGTTTTTCACAGCAGACCTGTTGGCAAAACGAGAAGATGTAAAGCTGGCTATACGATGGCGCTGGCGGACTGCCCGGCCAGTCGCTGGTAATGCTGCTGCAGCTGCAAAATACGCGGCATGGCAGCCTGGCTGGCGTAAGGCTTGAACAGCAACAAGACTTTCAACACGCCCTGATAGACGCTGGCCTGATCTATGGTCTGCTCCGGCGCCTGGGTTTTCAGGTAGCTGATCCAAAAGGTCACCACCAGTTTGATGGTATGGGCAAACTCAGCAGTTTCCTGCTCCGGCATCTCGACCACACCAGCCTGACGCAAGGCATTCAATACCCGCACCACCCTGGCCAACACCTGCTCCTGCACCGCCTGATACTCTTTATGCAGCGCCGGATCTCGCGCCAGAATGTCCGGCAGGTTGGCGTAGAAAAAATGAAAACGCCACATCAATTCAAACACCACATCCAGATAATTGGCCAGTGCATCCAGTGCCTCGGCATTATCGCCCGGCGGCTGAATTCGACTTTCCAGCAAGCGGGTATATTCTTTAAAAATATGCCGCAAAATGTCTTCTTTATTACGGAAATGGTAGTACAGATTGCCCGGGCTAATACCCAGATGGGCAGCAATGTGATTGGTGGTGACCTGACGCTCACCCTGTGCATTGAACAGCTCGATGCTGGCCTGCACGATTTTGTCTTTGGTGCGAAGTTTCTTTTCCATCCCGGCCTGTCTTTGTTGTTTTTGTTTGGACTGTTTTTTTATAGTTGGATATAGGTACTTCTTTTCCAGCTATAGTAACGCTAAACTGACTAAAAACTCTAGTCGCTATTTTTCCAGCTCAGGATACCCGTTCGCTGATGAATATTACCGCCATTTACCCCGGAACTTTCGACCCGCTGACCAATGGCCACGCCGATCTGGTACTGCGCGCTGCCCGCTTGTTTAGCACCGTACTGGTGGCCGTGGCAGCCAACCCCAGTAAGAAGCCGCTGTTTACGCTGGGTGAGCGGGTAGAGCTGGCCCGCGAGCTGTTCGCCGGCCACAGCAATGTGCGGGTGATAGGTTTTTCCGGTTTGCTGGCAGATTTAGCCCGCGAGCAGGACGCTCAGGTGCTGATCCGCGGTGTGCGGGCCGTGGCCGACTTCGAATACGAATTTCAACTGGCCAGTATGAACCGCACGCTGAATCCAAAACTCGACAGTATTTTTATGACCCCTTCAGAGAAGAACACCTTTATCTCCTCTACCCTGGTCAAAGAAGTGTGCCGCCATGGCGGCGATGTCAGCGGCTTTGTCTCACCTGCAGTTGAAAAAGCTTTAAAAGCCAAGTTTGGCAAATAGTCTTACGGATGATGAAGGGCTATTCAGCTTCCGCAGCACTATCATTAGGTCGTAATTGCCGCTGCAGCCCCATGAGAAAGTTACGCAAAATCTGATTTTGGCACTCGCGATAGTTCTTGTGATCTGGCTTGCGGAAAAAGGCGCTGAGCTCATGCTTGCTAAGCCGAAAATCAACCAGCTGCATAATCACCAGAATATCCTCCGCCTGCAGGTTCAACGCAATGCGCAGCTTTTGAAACACCATATTGTTGGTGAGTTTGCTTTCCGCTTTCGGCTGCTCGCCCTCACGCTTGCCGCGCTTTAACGCAATGAAGCCATTTAAAAAGGCAGCCAGCTCGTGATCGGCCAGCGTTACAAAGCCTGACTCATCTTCTTTTTTTAGCCAGGCGGTGACCTGCTGCTGACTCACGCTGACTTCAGCTAAAGCGAATACCTCAATCAGGGCGCTGTTTTTTAAATCAAATACATAGCGGATACGGCGTAAAATATCGTTGTTGGTCAAAATAGATCCTAGTCTTAGGTAGGCCAGCAGCATCACCACGATGGCTGGCAAACCGGGATTTTAGCAGACATAGTGCCGAAGCCCTATCATTGGCTTGCTATTAAGGTCGGATCTCAACCGCTTAAAGCTTGATAAAAATCCGCCGCTGATACAGCCAGTAGGATAGCCCCCAGAACAGCAGCACATGCAGCAGGGCAAAGGTCAGTGAAGCCAGCTTGGCTGGCAGCAGCGCATTCAGGCTATCAAAACCAAACTGATAGAGACTGATGGGCTGTCCGTTGAAGGAAAAACGAATCAACTGGCTAGCGGCACTGGCCCAGAGCCAGGACAGCATGTAAATAAACAATGGGTTACTGCCATACACCACTAAGGGTTGCAGCGTCTTCTTTTGCCGCACATCCATTAACCAGACCATGGCGGCCAATAACAGCAAAATCAAACCGCTGGAAAATGCCACATAGCTGCCGCTCCACAGCGGCTTGTTGATGGGCCACAGCAGATGCCACAGCAAGCCCACTACCGTAAATGCCAGGCCCCACAACGCCAACAGATAAACACTGCTGGCTTTGTCTGTACGCTTTAACTCACCGGCAGCCAGGTAACCAATCAATACAGAGCTAATGGCAGGCAGGGTACTAAGCAGCCCTTCCGGATCAAAGGCCGCGCCAAAGCCCTGATACAGATGAGCGCTGCCAAGCAGCCAGAGATCGAAACGCTGCACCGCATTGCCGCTAAGCTCATACGGGTGCTGCAGCGAAAACTGCCACAGCAGCGCCCAATACAGCAGCGGCAGCAACACGGTCACCACCAGCAAAAGCCGGGGTTTCAGGTAAAGCAGCAACAAAGCCGCCAGGCCATAGCAAAGCGCGATGCGTTGCAGCACGCCAGGAATGCGCAGCTCCGTCAGGCTTTGAGAAAAAGGAAACCAATGCAGAAATAAGCCGCAGCCAAACAGCAATAAGGTGCGTTTGGCTATTTTGCCAAACACAGCCGCGGTTGGGGTGGCCCTGGCCATGGAAAAGGCCATCGCGGCCCCTACCGCAAATAAGAACATCGGAAAAACAAGATCGGCAAAGGTAAAACCATGCCATGGCGCATGCAACAAAGGAGCATAGACATGGCTCCAGGAGCCTGGCGTATTGACCAGAATCATCAGGGCAATGGCCAGGCCTCGCAGCGCATCCAGAGCAATAAAACGCCCGGATGCCGTATCCGGGCGGGGTACCGCAGGGGTGTTCATGCTATTTCCAGCTTTTCAGCTTATGGCCTTTAACGGCATAGAACAAAATAAAGGCGTAGCATGGCAGCATCACAAAGTAAGCCCCCTGCTGGCCTAAACCGGTGTCACTGAACAAGCCCCACAGCAGCGGACCAAAAGCACCACCGGCGATGCCCATAATCAATAATGCCGAACCAATGCTGGTCAGATGGCCAAGGCCAGACAGTGCCAACGGCCAAACCGCCGGCCAGACGATGGCATTGGCCAGCCCCAGCAGCGCAATAAACATCAGGGTATCCGGTAGTGCTACACCCCCAAAAGGCACCAGCAGCGTATTGGCGATGGCGTACGACTCGTTATTGCCAAAAACCACCGCCAAAGTCAGTACCACCCCAAGCACCGCTGAGATCGCCAGCGCGGTTTGTTGCGACAGTACCCGTGGGATCAGCGCAATACCCAAACAATAACCGACCACCATACACACCATGGTGTAGGAGGTCATCACACTGTAGCGCTCGACACCAAGCGACAACGCATACATGCCGATGGTATCGCCGGCAATCACTTCCACCGCCACATAGACAAAGAGTGCCACCACCCCCAACACCAAGGCTGGCTTAGCCAACACCGCTTTTAGCTGGCTTTGACTGGCACTGGCTGCATCAGGCTGCGCCTCTTCTACCAGTTCCGGCAAAGGCGAAAAACGAACCGCCAGTGCCAGTAAGCCAAGAAAAATGGCTAAGCCAAGATAAGGCAATACCATGCGATCGGCCATGGTATCGATTTGGCCCTGGGTCAGCTCAGTGCCAGCCGGGGCGCTCAAGCTACCAATCACCAGGGCGGTAAACACCAGAGGAGCGACCACACCGGCGCCTTTGTTTAAAATACCCATAATGCTGACCCGCACTGCCGCCGTTTCTTCCGGCCCAAGCCGCACCACATAGGGGTTGACTGCGGTTTGCAACAAGGTTTGGCCGGCACCAATCACCAGTTGAGCAAACAAAAACACCGCAAAAATCTGGGTTTTCGCCGCTGGTATGTACAGCAAGCCCGCCAGCATCATCACAGCAATACCCAGTGCCATGCCATTTTTATAACCGACTTTACGGATCAGCCAGGCCGATGGCAGCGCGGTGAAGGTCACCGCGATGTAGAAAGAGAACAGAATAAGCGCGGCCTGCGTGGTATTCAGTTGCAGCATCTGGGTCAGATACGGCATTAAAGAACCATTCAGCCAGGTGGCAAAACCCAGCACAAAAAATAAGATGGCGACTATCACCATCGGCATCAGTTGTGTGCGCCTGACGTTTTGCGTTGCTGCAGCTTCCATAGTTACCCCTTGTTGATGTATGTCCGGTTGCAACCGGATCTGACTTAAGCTGCTGTTTGCAGCCTGAATGTTTTAATGTCCCTGCCAAAGCGGCTGGCCTTGCCACCAGCTTTGCTGGCACTGCCAATCATCTGTCAGCAGCACCATATCGGCCAGGTAACCCGGCTGTAACTTGCCGCGTTCACCGGCACAACCTATTGCTTCTGCCGGATACAAAGCCGCCATCCGCAAGGCTTCACCAGGCTCCACGCCAAGCACCTGCACCGCATACTGTACCGCAGCTGCCATATCCAGCACCGAGCCTGCCAGTGAGCCGGCTTCATTGGTCAGTTTATTGCCCTGCCGTATCACCTTGCCATCAAAAAAGGCAAACTCAGTATCGCTGGTACCCACCGGCGACATTGCATCGGTCACTAACAGCAGTTTGCCACTTGGCTTGGCTGCTAAGGCAACTTTCGCCGCAATAGGATCCATATGGTACCCATCCAGAATGATGCCACACCAGCTTTCACGGTCGGCCAGAGCCACCCCGACCATGCCCGGCTCACGCGACGTTAGTGGCGACATGGCATTGTATAAATGGGTAAAGCCAGTCGCTCCGGCAGCAAGTGCCATCTGCACAGTCGCCGCATCAGCATTGGAGTGACCTAAAAAGACAATGACACCGGCATCAGCCAACTGACGGATTTGCTCAGGGGGTATGGTTTCCGGTGCCACAGTGACCATACGGATGCCTAAGTCCTGGCGCTGATAGATCGCCAGCTCCTTTGCAGACAATGGCCGGATCTGACTTGCCGGATGCACTCCCCGTTTGGGTACCGACAAATGCGGCCCCTCAAAGTGAATACCAATAATACCGGGTTGGCCGGCAGCAATGGCAGCAGCAACCGCATCTGCAGCCTGCTGCATGGTAGCCAGGCTATCGGTAATGACTGTTGGCAACATAGCCGTGGTGCCGAAACGGGCATGTGCCTGCAGCATGGTGTGCAAAGTGGCAGTGCCAGGCTCAGCATTCAACAAAGCGCCACCACCCCCATTGACCTGAATATCAATAAAGCCAGGGACCAAAGTGCCCATCATGACAGCGCTGGCATCGCACGGTTCAATGGTCGTGATCCGATCCTGTGCAATCGAGACAGCCACATTGCTGTGCCAGTGCTCACCATCAAAAAGGCGGGCGACCCTGAGTTCAAAGCTGTTCATAACGCGGTTTGCTCCTGCTGTTGTGCCAGTTGTTGAGCATACCACACAGCGCCCCACTCCGGGCTCGCATCCGCTGCGACAAGACGGTCACGCACCGTCGCATCCAGGTAAGGTTCAACCTTGTAAGCCAAACCGCCTATCAGCGCCAATTTTGGTGGAGCAATGCTCAACAAACGATGCGCAATGGCATTAATATGGGCCGCTCCCTGCCGCACAATAGCCAGTGCAGCAGTATCTCCCTGCTCAGCGCAGGCAAAGACCAGAGGCGCATAGCTGGCATACAGGGTTGGACTGGCGTGCATAAAGTGCTGCACCAGTCCCAGCTGATCATGGCAATGAGTTGCTTTGAGCAAGGCTGCTGTCATGGCTGTAGGAGCCGTCAGCCCATCCAGACAGAGCAATACCTGATGCACCATTTGCAGCCCAAACCAGGCTCCGCTGCCATTATCCCCGTAAGGGAAACCGTGGCCTCCAACCTCCAGTACCTGCTGGCCAGCCTGTGCCAGACCGCAGGAGCCGGTACCAATAATAATCACAGCCCCATCCTGGCCATGATGCGCCCCCATGCAGGCAATGTGCAAATCACTGGTCAGATGAAAAGCGGCAAAAGGATGCTGCCAATCGCGAAACAGAGCATGGTATTGCGGCACATTGACCCCAGCCAGGCCAGCACCGACGGTTAGAGCAGCCATGGCCCGCTCCGGCAAGCCTGCACAGAGCAGCGCCTGCCGGGTCGCATCCATAATAGAAGCGGTAGCAATTTCCATCCCCCGCAGCGGATTGCCTGGCCCTGAGATCCCTTCTCCTAGGATCTCAGAGTCCTGCGATACCAGGATAGCGCGGCATTTGCTGCCGCCACCATCAATGCCCAGGTACAGCTGCTGTGGCTCTGCTGTTGTGCTCATTCCCCTACCTCGATACAAGCGGTTACTTAGCGCTGTCGATAAATTGTGCAAAAAACCCGATTGACAGCGTTGTCATTTTTATCAAACAGCATATAATAAATCTGAAAAATGACAAGAGCCATGACGATTATTTGAGCTTATTATTTTCAGCAGTATGGTATAAGCTTATGAAAATACGGGGAATAGCAGATGATAAAAAAGGTACTTTTACTCAGTCTTGGCTGGCTGAGCTGGCTGGCACTGGCTGGACCATTTCATAATCAGCAGCAATTGGATGAGTTTACTGCCGGGACTGAGTGGTTTTTTGCTGTCGAAAGCAATCTGCTGCCTGAGGCCGGGCGCTTTCGTGGCAGCATTGAGCTGCATAATGCCTCTGGTACCGTCCTGCCTGCTGGTATGTCGGATTGGGGCTGGTACTTTCATTCCATCCGCAAAATCGAAACAACCCAAAGTCAGGGATTGCAACTGGAACATATCCAAGGCGATCTGCACCGGATAACGCCCACTGAGGAGTTTGCTGGTTTATCTGTTGGACAGTCGCTGCAGCTTAGTTTCACGTCTGCCCCTTGGGTAATCAGCTACTCCGACTGGATGCCCCGGGCCTTTATGGTTGCCGGTTCACTGCAACCTGCTGTTTTTGGCAATACCGATACCGAAGATTTCAGCCGCTTCGTACGACCCATGACCCGGCCAGAGCAACGACTACGCAACATCGGTGATGGTGATAAATTTGCGACGGTCACCGCCGAAAGGCGTTTTGCCAATAATGCCCAAGCCGTCCATGCCAGCTTAAATTCGGTCCAGCTGCAACAACGCATTATTCCGCAACCAGTCCAGTTGCACCATCGCAGAGGCCAGACGGTACTTAGTACGAACTGGCAGTTGCAGGCACAAGGTGCTTTGGCCAATGAAGCGGCTTACCTTGCAGAGCAATTAAACCGCCACTTTGGCCAGCCGTTGAGTGGCCAGGCGAACAGCCCAACCATCGAGCTGCAGTTGGATGCAAGCCAGCCCGGTTTAAAGCCTGAAGGCTATCAGCTGACTATAGAGCGCCAGCGTATTGGTGTCACCGGTTTTGACGAAGCGGGTGTTTTTTATGGTATTCAAAGCTTACTGGCGTTACTGCCGGTGCAGGGGAGCACCGAAGTTCAGCTGCCGCAACTGACCATACTGGATTACCCACGCTTTTCCTGGCGTGGCATGCACTACGATATGGCGCGTAACTTTCATGGCTTGGATGTTACCCTGCGTTTAATTGAGCAGATGGGCCGCTACAAACTCAATAAGCTGCATTTGCACCTGACCGAAGATGAAGGCTGGCGGCTGGAAATTCCCGGCTTGCCGGAGCTGACCGACATCGGTGCCAATCGTTGCTTTGATCTGACCGAACAACAGTGCTTACTGACCCAGCTTGGCACAGGCCCCCACAGCTCAGGCTCTGGCAACGGTTATTACAGCCGGGCCGATTTTATCAAGCTGCTGCGCCATGCCAAAGCACACCATATTGAAGTGATCCCGGAAATTGATATGCCGGGCCATGCCCGCGCAGCCATTAAGGCCATGGAAGCACGTTACCAGCGCCTGCAGGCAGCCGGTGAGCCGGAGCTGGCCCGACGTTATTTGCTGTCGGAAGCAAACGATACCTCCAGCTACCTGACGGTGCAAAACTACAACGATAACTCCATCAATGTCTGTCTCGACTCCACCTACGCTTTTGTTGATAAAGTAATGTATGAGTTGCAACAAATGTATCGTGAAGCAGGTTTGCAACTGCGGGTGTTTCATATGGGGGGTGATGAAGTCGGTGCTGGCTCCTGGCAGGGAGCTCCAGCCTGTGAACAGCTGTTTGCCGAACCGCTCAATGGCGTAGCCGGTGTGGCGGATTTAAAGCCCTACTTTATTAACCGGGTAGCTCAGCTCGCTAATCAACGCGGCCTGGCGATGGCCGCCTGGGAAGATGGCCTGATGGCCGACAGCACAAGACCATTCCGGCGTGAGCAATTCGACAACAATGACGTCATTGTCAACGCCTGGGACAATATCTGGGAATGGGGTTACGGCGACAGGGCCTATCGCTTTGCCAATGCCGGTTATCAGGTGGTGCAATCGGCTGGGACGAACCTGTATTTTGATCATCCGCAGGAAGCCCACCCCAAAGAGCGTGGCTATTACTGGGCAGCGCGCTACACCGACACCGAAAAAGTATTTTTCTACCGGCCGGATCATCTGTACAGCAATGCCGAATTCACCAGAGATGGCACGCCAATCACTGATCTGGAGGCCCTGCTTGGCCGTGCTCTGCCGAAACTTGAACAGCCCGACAATATGCTGGGCATCCAGGGACAGGTGTGGGGAGAAACCATTCGCACGGCGGATCAGTTGGAACACATGATCTATCCACGGCTCATTGCCCTGGCAGAACGCGCCTGGCACAGAGCCGATTGGGAACCCAATAAAGACTCCGCCAAAGCCAGGCAAAGCTGGCAGCAGTTTATCCAGCGGCTTACCAGCATTGAATTCCCGCGCCTGACAGAGGCCGGAGCACAGCATTATCTGCCGCCGCCGGGCGCAATCAGGCAACAAGGCCTGGTCACCGCCAATCATGCCTGGCCTGCTGTCAGCATTGAATACAGTTTGGATCAGGGACAAAACTGGCAAGGCTATCAGCAGCCACTGCAACAGCAAGGTGAGGTGTGGCTGCGAAGCCGCAGCCTATCCGGGCAGCGAAGCCGCATCATCCGGCTCCAGTAACGCGCTCTGAAGACAGCCCCGCAGCAGCGGGGCTTTTTTACGGACAAAAAAAGCCAGCAAAGCTAGCTTTGCTGGCAAGGTACCCTTGGATAAAGGATAGATAATCCACTCAACATCCATGTCTGCCGTTGATGCCCATCACCAACTACCAATAACGAACATCTGGGACTTCCCCCTGATCCGGCACCATCAGGGCCCTGGGAGCGGGTGCGGTGAGACACCCCAACGCTGCCAACCAGGTGATGACAGCGCTGTCAATTTGACTATATGCTGTTTTTTCAAGCAATGCAAGCCAGGGATCAAAAAAAGGGCCTGCCGGCCCTTTTTTAAAAGTACAGCGTGTTAGTTATTGGCCGCAGGCGCTTCCCGCTCGCTCTGCCAGCGCGTCAAACGCTGCACCTGCTGGACCGACAACATATGTGCATAGATCGGCGCCAGATAGCCTTGCTTACGCAGTTCCATAAACTGTTCATCGCTCAGCTCATTCAGCTTTTTCTCATCAACCAAAAACAGGCCGTTGATTTCCCGCTTCTGGCCATTGACCTGCACTGTTAAGGTTTTAGCTTCCAGCAGGTTCAACTCGGTCAGTTTCTCTACGAAAGTACGGGTCACCCGGCTGGTATCAAAGAAATCGGCCAGCTGCTGCTTGGCACGCTGCAGCATTTCTGTTTCCTCGCCCTGCTCCGTGTACAAAGCTTCGCCATCGTCTTTGCTGACACGCGGGCTGTTCTCATCGATGCCGATGGTCAGCTGCTTATCATTTTCCGGATCCGGCGTCAGGAAAAACGGGTAGTTGCGGGCAGAAACCGGAACATAGCTAGCCTGCATTTGCTCATCCTGCAGATACAGGTTCTTACCTGGCTCAAGACCCAACAGCACGACTGGTTGAAAACCACCTGAATCATTATTTTTCACAAATACAATCGGGTATACGGCCGCGGCCGGGCCAAACTCATGCACGACCACCGGCAATAAGTGCTCTTCGGCAATATGGGCAAAAGGTTGTTTGAAATGCACACGCAGCGCCTGGTGCTGCTCTTTGGAAAGTGGAACAATCTTAGCTGTCATAGTAAATCCATACGTCATGTTATGTACAAAAAAATCGCCCGCCTACCTTACTGCAGTTTGCCTTATTCAGCCAGCCCCAGATGCGGAAAACTTTAGCGCTTAGATTTGAGCGCCTCACACCTTTGCTGCAATTGTTGCATCAGCCAGCGGTTGATAGCCTGCTCGCTCGGGCAATCATCGCTGCCCAACACGCCTAATTTATCCGCCGGCAGATAGTTAAAATCATTCATTTCTGCAGACAGATAATGGCTAAAGACTGATTGCCAGGCTGTTCTTTGAGCCGCCGGTAACTGGCGCAGCTGCAGCATCGTAAACAGCAATGCCTCAAAGGGGCTCGCCCGTGAGTCCGCCGTACCGATAGAGCCATTCCACCAGTAGTTACAAAGCACACTAAGATCAGCGCAGGACTCCACTTGATGCCACCACATTGCAGGAATAAAAAGCACATCCCCGGGGTCTAATTCAGCAACCTGCGCGACTTCCCAGGCGGCTTCTGCTTTTGGAAAGCGCTGCCAATCAGGATTGGTGAAATCCACTAAACTAATTGGCGTTCCAGTCGGAGCATAGTCCAGAGGGCCTATGTATAAGTTACCGACTTGTTCTGGTGGAAATAACGTGAAACGGCGCTTACCAGCCACCACACAGGCCAGGTTATCGGCATCATCAAAATGTGCCGGAACCGTCACCTGATTACCAAGCCAGATACGGGCTTGCACACTTGCAGGAAGCAGTGGGTTGCCATTCTCACTGGCAAATCCAGGCAAACAATCATCCACCAAAGCACTCTGTGCAGCGATACGAACTGCACTCTCCTGACCAGCACTTCGCATGAGTTGCGCGAGGATAGCCGACACCGGATACTGCCGCCGCTCATAATTAAAACCATTGAACTGTGGCTGATAAAAGATACGGCCATTGGTTTGCGCTGCCAGCAACAGCGTGGTAACCAGCTGCCCATTGTCGAAAGCTTGCAGGTAGTGGGCAAACTCACCAGTTGAATGCTTTGCTGCCTGCACTGCAGGCCAGTCCCCCACTAAACCTTTCAGCACCGCAGGCTGATTCAGAGGCTGAATGTCAGCAAAAAACTGCTGCGGTGTTATCTGTTCCCAATAAGGGATAGTTACAGGCATCAAAACTCCTGAAAGCAAAAGGGGCTAAACCCTAGGATAGCCCCTTACACTATTGCAACCAAGTGGACGTTAGAAAGCCACCCGGATACCCGCCACATAACGACGGCCATTTTCATAAATGGAGAAAGTACGTGCTTTGTTGGTGTTGTACTCCACTACCTGCTCATTGGTCAGGTTGATGGCTTCAAACGCCAGACTGATGTTGTCCGATACATTGTAAGTGAAGCTGGCATCCAGTTGGCCATAACTATCATTCCACAGCTCAGAGCCATTAAAGTGCAAGCCTTTGTACCACTCGGTCCGGTAGTTATACATGAGTCGGGCGCTGAACAGATCGGTTTCATAGTAAGCCGTCAGGTTGACCATATGATCCGAGGTGCCTTCCACTAGCCCAGAACCCGGCAAGCTCACGTTACGTGCTTCGCTGCGCTTGGCATCGGTGTAAGTGTAGTTGGCAATAACACCAAAGTGTTCCCCGAAAGCCTGCTGATAGCTTAGCTCCAAGCCTTTGGTGGAGCCACCAGGGCCATTTTCAGGACGAGTGAAGGTGACATCAACCATCTGGTCACCTTCTTCCCAGTAACGCTGATCGACAAAGGTACTGAAGCTGCGGTAGCTTTTTATACGCTTGTAGAATAGTGTCGCGGCCAATACCGACTGTGGGTTAAAGTACCACTCATAGGCCAGATCGAATTGGTCGGCAATCATTGGCTTTAAATTCGGGTTGCTGGCGTTACCAGTCGGCTGAGCTACATTCAAGGAGCCATAGGTGATGGATGTTGAAATATCATTCCAGTTTTGCCGTGCCATTACACGAGCAGCACCAAAACGCAAGATGGTATCATCGGCTAAATCATAGGCCAGGTTAAAACTAGGCAGGATTTCCTGATAGTTATTTTTTTGCTCCACCCAAGCCAGCTCGGCTGGTGTCAGCCAATCTCGGTCAATGGTCAGAAAACCCCAGCTATCACCGGAAAACTCATAACCACCGGAGGTTTGGCGGGTATCGACATAACGCAACCCAATATTACCGCGATAATTCTCGCCATCAAAATCACCCTGAATATACAAAGCGGTAATATCCTCTTCCACTGCCCAGTTTTCATCCAGAATCAGCGAGCGAGCATAATCCGCCGGTACACCATTGAGCCCTACAAAGGCAATCTCTTCCATCCGGGCACGGTTATGGGCGATTTGCTGGGTCATATTGCCACTGACCACGGCGTCAATACTATGGGTGCCCTGTGTCAAACCGCAAGCTGCCATGGTAGGACAGGTATCAAAAATATACTGCAGATAGACTGGCCAATCAGGCGCCAAACTCTCATCGCTCAATGTATTCGGACCATGCCAACTATAAGCGATCCGATCCTGAGTTCGCTTTGCAGACCGGTATTTCACACCGGTATGGATTTCAGTAAAGGCACCTGCTTGCACTGGGAAAGTGAGATCAAACTGAGCATAATTTTCACGATCGGTAGTGGGCTTCTCACCACCCCAAATCCAACCCGCATTAAACTGGCTGGCATCAGTCGCATCCACATTGGTGCTGGCCGATGGTGTTGAGCCGCGCAAATCAAAGTCGTAACCGGTCGATGCACCGTATTCCCAGGAAGTTTCCCGCAAAGTCCCCCCCTTGGCGCGGGTACTGCCAACCTGAGCATGGACTTCAAAATTTTCACCACTGTAATTGATGTCCAGATCCAACGAGCGGGTTTCAGTAGAAGCCACCCGATTAATAAAGTTAAATGCAGAGGTGCCCCCATCAACAACAGAGCCCGCGACAATACTATTGTCAATGCTGGTTATACCACCTAAGCTGGCAGCGTCATTATTGACAAAGATGAGCCAGTTCGAGTTTTGGTTATCGGCATCCACTTTCGAGTTCAATGCATTAAAGGTGATATCCCACTCGTGACTTGGAGCAAACTGAATGGAAGCAAACACAGTTTCACGCTCACGCTTTTGTTGAAAGCGCGCTACACCAATGTGACTGGGTACTTTTTGTTGCAAGTCCGGGTTATCCGGCCAGCCCAGCACTTCAAAGCCCTGACGCACAAAATCGCGATCCTGCCGCATGGCGGAAATCAATACACCAAAGGTTTCATCGTCGTTTTTCCAGGAGTAAAGACCTGACAATTGCGGATCCCAGTTCTTGGACGTTTCGGTATACTGCATTTCTACGCCCAGATTCAGGGTATTAGCCTCCAGATTAAGCGGTCGGCGGGTACGTAGAATGACAGTGCCACCAATGGAACCTTCATCGATTCGCGCCATGGGCGACTTATACACTTCCAAATCAGAAACCAGAGCCGATGGCAGCATGGTGTAGTTAAAACTACGGCCCGGTGCATCCAGAATAAACCAGTCAGCCGTAGCAATGGTTTGGCCATTGAGTAAAGTACGGTTAGTCGCTGAACTAGCACCACGAATGGTAATTTTTTCACCCTCGCCAAATTCACGGCTGACACCCACCCCAGTAATACGGGATAACGACTCTGCCACGTTCTTATCCGGAAATTTGCCAACATCCTCGGCCGTTACTACATCGACCACCGCATTGGCAAATCGCTTTGCATTCAGGTTCGCTTCTTGCGATGCACGAATACCCCGCACCTGAATCACTTCGACATTGTCTTCTGTGGCGCCATCATTGGCCATAGCTGGCATGCTGAGGCCAAAGGCCCCTACCATCAATCCCAGTTTTACTGCCAGGGCGCATTTATTTAGTTTATTGCTGGACATAAGCCTCTCCCGTTCCTCTTATTGGTCTTGTGCTGTCTTTTTTTTCTGATCCTGAATGACAACGCTGTCATTGAAATTAAACTTACACAAAAAAAATCGCTATTGCAAACCAAAATCGATGAAAATTTCAACTATTTTGCCAGAGTCTGCGTCATCCAAAGCGTTGAAGCATGACAGCGAAGGCTGTCCATCAGGCTTTTAGCTGACCCAGGCGACTTTTTTAAAGCCCCGTTTTCAGCACAAAAATAACGGTTGGATGGCCAGATTGCTTGCGATTTTGCCAGAAAAAGCGTATCACTATCACATGAATGCTAATATTTTGACCAGCGCTGTCATCTTGTAATGCCCGCAGCCGTTCAAACTGCCAGGCACCGATACTGCGAGCCGTCAACGCAACCAAATCAAGGAAGCTGCATGAAAGTCACTATCAATGATGTGGCCAAGCACGCTGGGGTGTCGATCAAAACGGTCTCCCGGGTGATGAACAATGAACCTTCAGTACGCAAAGACACCTTTGATAAGGTAATGGCCGCCATCAATGAGCTGCATTACCAGCCGAATGCTGCCGCCCGTAACCTGGCCAGTACCCGCTCTTACAGCATTGGCTACATCTACGACAACCCTAATGCCTATTACATTATTGATATGCAAAAAGGTTTGCTGGACAGCTGTAAGAAGCATGGTTATGAGCTGCTGATCCATCCAACCAATGCCAAGTCTCCTGGCATTGTTGATGAGGTCAAGGAGCTGGTCAGTAAATCGCGGCTGGCTGGGTTGATCTTAACGCCACCTTTTTCTGAAATGCCACACATTGCCGAGGCACTGGAAGCCATGAAGGTGGATTTTGTGCGGATTGTTTCAGGCTCCACTCCTTCGCCGGGCGTGCACAACTGCGTCCTGATTGATGACTTTACCGCTGCCTTTAAAATCACCAACCATTTGCTGGAACTGGGTCATACCGACATTGCCTTTTTGTGTGGTGATGAAGAACACAGCTCCAGTGGCGAGCGCTTGGCTGGCTTTAAAGCCGCTCTGACCAAACGCGGTTTAACGGTGAACCCCAAGTACATCGTACCTGGCCATTACTCCTTTGAATCCGGTGTGGAAGGAGCCAAAAAACTGATGGCATTGCCGAAGAAGCCAAGCGCGATTTTTGCCTGTAACGATGAAATTGCCGCCGGTGCCCTGTTCAGTGCCCGCCTGATGAATATCCGTATTCCGGAAGATTTATCCATCGCCGGTTTTGAGAACAGTCCATTTTCCCGCCAGACCTGGCCACCGCTGACCACCGCCCACCAGCCGAACAGTACCATCGCTGCTCAGGCTGCGGAATTGCTGTTTAAACACACCAGGCCCAATGCCAACAAAGCGCAGATCAACGCTCAACCGGTGTTTATTCCGGAATTGCTGGTGCGGGATTCGACCTGCCCGGCCAACAGCAAGCAAGGGTAAACTAGCCGTAATAACAAGGGCAGCCTAAGCTGCCCCTGGTGTTAACCTTCGAAGCTGTAATAGGTCGGCGAGCCCGGACCAACCGGCAAGCCCAGCACAAAGACCCACAGACAAAACAGCGTAACCCAGCCAATAAAAAACACCATGGTGTAAGGCAGCATGGTAGCAATCAAGGTACCAATGCCCATGTCTTTTTTGTAGCGTGCTGCCACCGCCAGAATCAAACCAAAATAGCT
The DNA here is from genome assembly GCF_036325985.1 of Alkalimonas cellulosilytica. Classification (NCBI taxonomy): domain Bacteria; kingdom Pseudomonadati; phylum Pseudomonadota; class Gammaproteobacteria; genus Alkalimonas; species Alkalimonas cellulosilytica. The sequence goes on along the minus strand of NZ_JAUHLI010000009.1, from coordinate 91,998 downwards.
CATCATCGGGGTAATCAGGTTGGTCACCGAGTCGCCAATGCGGTAGGCCGCCTGCACCACCTCTGGTGAATAGCCAATAATCATCAGCATCGGCACAAAGATAGGCGCGGTAATAGCCCACTGCGCCGACGCCGATCCCAGCATTAAATTGACGAAGCCGCACATGGCAATAAACAGAATAAACAGCAAGGGCCCGGTCAAGCCCATCTCCTGCAGGAAAGTCGCCCCCTTCACCGCAAAGATAGTGCCCAGATTGGTCCAGCCAAAGAAAGCAACAAATTGGGCGGCAAAGAATACCAGCACAATATAAAGCCCCATCGAGCCGATACTCTTTGACATGGCATTGATGACGTCTTTGTCATTTTTCATGGTGCCGGCAATTTTGCCGTAGACAAAACCAGGGATAGCAAAGGTGATGAAAATATAGACCACAATGCCGCGCAGGAATGGTGAGCCCAATACCCCACCAGTCTCCGGATTACGCAACACACCACTTTCCGGCACCACGGTTAATGCCAGCAAACCCAGCAAGCTGGCCAGCGCCAGGCCAGCGCCGATCAGGCCACGCTTTTCTTCCGGACGCAGTGGCTCCAGCCCCTGGCTCTCCAGATCAATGGATGCTTCCGAACGATCGTATTTGCCCAGCTTTGGCTCAACAATTTTTTCAGTAACAATGGCACCTAAAATGGCGATGACAAAGGTGCTGACCACCATAAAGAAGTAATTGGCTTCCGGGCCCACCGTGTACTCAGGATCAATCAAATGAGCCGCAGCTTCGGTAAAACCAGCCAACAAGGGATCAATGGTACCAATCAACAGGTTAGCACTGTAACCGCCGGATACGCCGGCAAAGGCCGCCGCCAGGCCAGCCAATGGATGACGCCCTAACGAGTAAAAAATGGCAGCCGCCATCGGGATCAGCACCACATAGCCAAGCTCAGACGCTGTATTGGAGACAATGCCGGCGAAAACGATGGTCACCGTTACCATGCGCGGCGATGCATTCATCACCATGCCCCGCATCGCGGCTGAAATAAGACCGGAGTGCTCTGCCACGCTCACACCCAGCAACGCCACCAGCACCACACCAAGCGGCGGGAAGTTGGTAAAATTAGTCACCAGGTTGGAGACGATGCGCTGCAAGCCATCGACACTGAGTAAACTGACAACGTGAATAACGCCATCCGGCGCACGACCGGCAGCGCCTTCCGGCCTCGGATCGATAGCACTTAACTCAAAAAATGCCGCCACACCACTGCCCAGAATGACCGCCAGGGCAAACAGGGCGAATAAAGTGACCGGGTGGGGCAAAAGATTACCAAGCCACTCAACCGTATCTAAAAAGCGGGTAAACCAGCCACGCTTTTCGGTAGGGGTATAAGATTGCTGAGAACCAGCCATAAAAGCCTCTTCTTTTCTTTATTGGTCGCCCGGATGCAGCCTTGCGAAAGCCTGAACAAGTAAAAGCGGTACTTTTAACACCTTATCGCTAAAAACAGGTAAAACAGCGCAAATTCAGTATTAAAATCAGCAAGAAGCAAGCAGAAACGACACTTTAATCGTGATAAACCGACAGACTGTACCATAAATTACCTAAGCCAGAAAAGCCAACCAGCTGAATTCGGCCAAAACAGAGCTCCAGACGGCCGCCAGGCCCTGAATGATACATTCAACTAGCTCTCAACTAGCACTAAAGTACCGTTGTCGAACCGGACTATTCTGCCTAGCATGGGTGGTGAGAAACGATCAGAGGAGCCGCCGCTATGCGCGTTGTGATTACCGGAGCCACCGGTGGGATTGGTTTTGCCGTTGCCGAGCATTTTGCCCGTCAGTCCCATCAAGTCGTCCTGGCCGATTTGTTACCAGAACGCATTGAGCAATGCGTAGCGCAGCTACGCCAGCAAGGCCTGGCTGCCGAAGGTTTTGTGCTGGATGTCACCGATGCCGATGCCATTGCCCGCTGCGCCGCCGACTTTCCCGCTGATGTGCTGGTGAATAATGCCGGCATTCAGCATGTGGCCCGCTTAGAGGATTTCCCGGCCGACAAATGGCGTCTGCTATTGGAAGTGATGCTGACCGGTCCGGCGATGCTGAGCAAAGCCATGCTACCCGGCATGCAGCAGCGTAATTTTGGCCGCATTATCAATATCGGCTCCATTCATGCGTTAGTCGCCTCACCTTTCAAGTCGGCTTATGTCGCTGCTAAGCATGGTTTGATTGGCTTTAGCAAGGTGGTGGCACTGGAAAACGCCAGCCACAACATTACCATCAACACCATTTGCCCGGCTTATGTCAAAACCCCTTTGGTGGAGCAGCAAATTGCCGCCCAGGCCAAAGAGCATGGCATCAGCGAACAACAGGTGATCGATACCATTATGCTGGCGCCAATGCCACAAAAGGCTTTTATTGATGTGGAGGAAATCGCCGCCAGCGCGGCCTTTCTGTGCTCGGATGCAGCCCGCCATATCACCGCCCAAACCCTGGTACTGGACGGTGGCTGGACCGCAAGGTAAGCTCAATAGCATCAGAAACTTGCATCTCACTGCGTCGCCGATGGAGCCTGCATGAAAGAACCTGCCGAATTGATTGCGGAGCAAGGCCATATTGGTCTTGGTACCATCGCCGCAATTTCGGTGCTCTATCTGGTGGTGTTGTTCAGCGTCGGCTACTTTGGCCGGCGCATTGATGGCAAGCACCCGCTGGCACCCTGGGTGTTCAGCTTTGCCTTATCGATTTACTGCACCTCCTGGGCTTTCTATGGCGTCACGGCCCAGGCGGCCGTGAATGGCTGGTGGATCCCCCCCACTTACATCGGCTCCTTTATTTTGTTCTGGTTTGGCTTTCAGTTGATGGCGCGCATTGCCATTGCCTGCCGCCGTTACCGCATTACGTCCATTGCCGACTTTATAGCTACCCGCTTTGGTCATTCCCGTTTACTCGCCGTTAGTATCACCCTGATTTTATTTATGGCGGTGATCCCCTACATCGCGCTGCAGCTGCATGCAGTATCCACCAGCATCAATGTGCTGGTGGCCTCGGAACAAGCCAGCGACTGGTTTCGTGATACCGGCCTCTATGTCAGCTTGTGGATGGCGGTGTTTGCACTGCTGTTTGTCAGCAAAAGCGCCAAGGCGCACCAGCCTAACCCCGGCCTGATGACCGCCATCGCCTTTGAGTCGCTGGTCAAGCTTTTGGCCTTACTGGCTATCGGCGCCTTTGTCTGCTTTGGTATTTACGATGGCATTCAGTCCATTTTTGCAGCAGCCCGCGAGCACTCTGGCCTTATCGAGCTGCAGCGTCAGGCGCTGCCGACCCACAGCTACTGGGTGCATGTGCTGCTGGGTTTTACAGCCACCCTGTGTTTGCCGCGTATGTTTCATGTTTCTTTTGTCGAAAATCAGCGCCTGGGGCATCTACGAAGCGCCCGCTGGATTTTCCCGCTTTATTTGCTGCTGATGAGCATCTTTACCCTGCCACTGGCACTGGCCGGCGTGATGCTGCTTGGGCATGAGGTAAATATTGATCTGGTGGTGTTGCAACTGCCGCTGGCGGCCAATCGCACCGATATTGCCTTGCTGGCGTATTTGGGCGGCTTCTCTGCCGCTACCAGTATGGTGGTGGTAGCCACAGTGGTTTTGGGCATTATGATCACCAACGAACTACTAACCCCATTACTATTTCGCGCCCGCCAGACCGAGCTAAGCCCGCCCAGTTTACTGAAGATTGCCAATTTGCGCCGGGGCTCCATGCTGCTGGTGCTGATGCTGGGTTTTGTCTATTACCGCTGGATTGGTACCGACACCGGCCTGGCTCAACTTGGATTGATGGCGTTCACGCTGGTGGCACAGCTGGCTCCTGCCTTGATCCTTGGGCTGCTGTCACGCCGGGTTAACCAGCAAGGCGCGCTGGCTGGTTTGCTGAGCGGCGCTTTGGTCTGGGCCTACATCTTGCTGTTGCCAGAGCTGAGCCGGGCCGGCTGGCTCGGAACCCAATGGCTGACAGAGGGGCCATTTGGCATTGGCTGGCTGGCACCACACCAGCTGTTTGGCTGGCAAGTCGATGCAATTACTATGGGCGTGTTGCTCAGCCTGAGCTGCAACTTGCTGATGGTGCTGCTGGTCAGCCAGCTGACCCAGACCCGGGTGGGCGAATGGCTGGAAAGTGGTCGCTTTTTGCAAAAGCAGCAAAGCAACCCCGCCCCCAATCGTCAGGCCCGTCTGTCGGTTCAGGACTGTTATCTGCTGCTACGCCGCTTTGCTGGTGAATCCGAAGCCAAACGGGTGCTGCAACGCACCGTGCGCAGCACCCAGCTGGAACAATATGCCCCGGCACCGGCCAATCTGGTGCAAGCGTCCGAGCGGGCCTTATCGGCGGTGATCGGCGGCGCTTCAATGCGACTGGTGATGGATGCCGCCAGCCGGCACAGTCAATTGCCTCTGGAAACCGTGGCTCGCTTTGTTGATGAAGCCAGCCAGGTGTTTCAATTTAATCAGGCACTGTTGCAGGCCACCATTGATAACATCAGCCAGGGCATCAGTGTGGTGGATGCTGATTTACGGCTAATTGCCTGGAACCAGCGCTATCTGAATATGTTCGATTATCCACCGGGACTGGTGGAGGTGGGCCGGCCGGTGGCCGATTTAATTCGCTTTAATGCTGAGCGAGGCCTTATTCACAGTGCTGATGTCGATAGCGAGGTCGAAAAGCGCCTAAGCTACCTGCGCCAGGGCAGCAGCTATAAGTTCCAGCGTTCACAAAAAGATGGCCGGGTGTTTGAAATGCAGGGTAACCCGCTGCCAGGCGGCGGTTTTGTCACCACCTTTACCGATGTCAGCTCCTTTATTGAAGTGCAGCAGGCGCTGGAGCAGAGCAATCTGACCCTGGAGCAACGGGTGGCGGATCGCACCCGCAAGCTGGAGGCTTTGAACCAGCAACTGCAGCAGGCACAGCAAAAAATTGAAGCCAGCACCCAGGCCAAAACCCGCTTTTTTGCCGCCGCCGGCCATGATTTGATGCAACCCTTTAATGCGGCCGCTCTCTTTGCCGGTCTGCTACGGGAAAAAGCTGATTCGGTGGAACAAAAACAACTGAGCGAACATCTGATCAGCTCGCTGGACTCGGCCGAGGAGCTGCTCACCTCCATTTTAGAGCTGACCAAGCTGGATGCCGGCGTGATCAAAGCCCATCACCAGCCGGTTGCACTTGGTGAGTTGCTGGATGACAGTGCCCGCGATGCCGCAGTGCTGGCCGCCGAGAAGGGGCTGGAGTTTCATTACCTGCCGAGCAAGCTGGCGGTCTTCACCGATCGTAAATTGCTCAAGCGGGTGATACAAAACCTGCTGGCCAATGCCATCCGTTACACCGATCATGGCCGCATCGTGCTCGGCTGCAAGCGCTATGGTAAAACGCTGGAAATTCGGGTGATCGACACCGGTATCGGCATCGCACCGGAGGATCAACAACGGATCTTTGAAGAATTCCAGCAAGGGGAAAGCCAGCATCACAAAGGTCTGGGTCTTGGGCTGGCGATAGCGCACCGCATCACCGGCATGTTGCAGCATCCACTGACCGTGCGCTCCGCCCCTGAGCGAGGCAGCTGCTTTAGTATCCGTTTACCGCTGTGCCAGTTGCCGGTAGCAGCCATCAAACCGGCCAGCAGCCCTGATATTAAAGCCAACTTTGCCGGCAAAATCGTATTGCTGCTCGATAACGATGAGCAATTATTACAAGCCGTAACCGAATTGCTGCGCAGCTGGGACTGCACGGTGCATCCGATTAGCCGGCCAGAGCAGGCGCTGCAGGCTATCCGCGATGGTGTAAAACCCGATGTGCTGCTGTTTGATTACCATCTGGACAATGGCGCCACCGGGGTGATGGTGGCAGAACAACTGAGCAATCATTTCTCACTGCAATTACCGGTCATTATTCACTCGGCCGATCACAACGAGCAAATCCGCGAGCATGCGCTAAACGCCGGCTTTCACTTTTTGCTCAAACCACTGAAGCCCATGGCGCTGAAGCGTTTGTTCCAGCGGCTGTTGCGTTAACACAACCAAGACCACACGTCCCCCGCTAAGACCCCACAAAAGTAATATTTTCATTGCTTAGTTTTTACTTTTTAAGATAATGACTGCTTTGATGACAGTATTTAGCCACTTTCAACCACGAAGAAAGTATCGTTCACACCAAGGAAGGGATCCTATGTTTACTGCTATTCTGCAATCAACCCTGAGTAAAATTGCACATAACAAAAATCAATTAATCCGGGCTTTGGCCATTCCCATGCTTCTGCTCATTCTGATTGAATACTTCTGGGAACTGGGATATGGCACAGTGTTTGACATCGCTTTGCACATCGGTTGGTTTTTAATGTACAGCATCATCGCCATCCTGACCCACCGGAGCATGTTGCTTGGTCAGGGTACTGCGTCCATGATGGCTTTACCCAGCTGGGGTAAACGTGAAACTGCTTATCTCCTGCGCCTGATTGGTTACGCTTTGATTATTGCCTGCGCAGCCATACTGATGCTGATCCCTATGTTGGGTGGCCTGTTGTTTGTGGTGGCGCTGTTAATACTATTAGGCCGCTTTGCTCTGGTGTTCCCGGCTATTGCCGTTGATTACCCCATCAGTTTCCGTGACTCCTGGCACATCACCTCTGGCCACACCCTACTGATGGTATTGATTGTTGCTATTTTGCCGGTAGGTTTAGCACTACCGATGTTGGTGATCGAGTACCTACCCTATGGCTTTTTGCTGTTGCCCATCGTGTCCGTCGCCATGACTGTCCTCACCATAGCAGCTCTTTCTGAAACCTTCAGATACCTGGTACCGGATTTTCAACATCAACCAGCAGACGATAAATACTCGTTTTCGTAAAAAGTTCGCAGCCAGTGCGGCCGGTACAGCGCCATCAGGGTCACCGCCATGCCATTGAGCAACGCTTCGGGAAAGCTGATCAGCAGCGCCAGCACTAAGTAGTTATCCTGAATAATGTGCCAGGGGTAGCGACCGTCCAGGTAAAACCAGGCAGAGGTCAGCCCCATATGCAGCAGCATGGTCAGGGCACTGGCGAAAAACGCCGCCACAAAGATGTAAATAAACAAATGGCGCGGTAAAAAGTAGTAACTAAACCAGAACATGCCAGCACTAAACAATGCTGGCAGCACAAAAGTGCACAGGGCATAGAGGCCACCATCGACCGGTGACACCTGACCCAGCGCCAGCATCACCAGCAGCGGCAATAAACAGATCCAAACCGCAATGCGCCAGCCATGACAAAGCGTGACCAGGGTAATACCGAGAAAATGCACCGCCAGCCCATCGTAAATTCGGGCCTGCAATAACCAAAGCAGCAGCAACACTGCCGCCGAGCCAAACACCAGATGCTGGTACTCTGGCTCTGCTTTGAGTTTTGGCCAGAATTCACGTGGAAAGCTTAGCCAAAGCACCGCCAACAAAGCTCCCCAGCCTAACCCGCTTAGTATCATGACCGCCACCTCTTCACATCGCTCTGCCCTGCTATGGTAGCATCTTGTTCAGCAACTTGCTGTGAGCATGCCAGCGATCTGGCAAATGCGCTGAACATCTGCTGCGATAAACAGCAAGATTCAGCCCATGCAATCACTGGCATCCGGTTAGCCGCTGGATTATGCTGCTGTTTTAACCACCGAAAGAGAGCTGTATGAAGTCCTTCCTTGCCCTCATGTTAAGCTGTGGCCTGCCTTTACATGCAGCCATCAACCCTGCCTGGCTGGATGCCAAAAGCGCCCAACAGGCCTTGCAGGATGGCAGCCTGAGTAGTGAACAATTGGTGCTGCATTACCTGCATCAAATAGCGCTGCATAATACCCAGGGCCATCAGCTGGCGGCAATCACCGATATCAACCCCGATGCGCTGACCATTGCGCGCGAACGCGACGCACAGCGAGCACGGGGGGAGCTGTTGTCTCCGTTGCATGGCCTGCCGGTGGTGTTAAAAGCCAATATTGCCACCGCCGATAGCATGCCCACCACAGCGGGCGCACTGGCACTAAAAGGCTTTGTCACAGCGCAGGATGCCGAGCTGGTCGCGCAATTGCGGGCGGCCGGGGCGGTAATTCTGGCCAAAACCAATTTATCGGAATGGGCCAATTTTCGCGGTACCGGTTCGGCCAGCGGCTGGTCGGCGCTGGGCGGTCAAACCCGTAACCCGCATGTGCTCAGTCATACCCCCTGTGGTTCCAGTTCAGGTTCCGGGGTGGCGGTAGCCGCCGACTTTGCCTTGCTGGCGGTAGGCACTGAAACCGATGGCTCTATCATCTGCCCTGCCGCCATCAATGGTGTGGTGGGCATCAAGCCCACCCGAGGCAGCGTATCCGGCCATGGCATTATTCCGATTGCCAGTGCGCAGGATATTGCCGGGCCCATGGCCAGGAAAGTCTACGATGCGGCCTTGCTGCTCGATGCGATGCTGACTGCTGAAGCCAGGCAGCAATTTGCCACCCCGTTGAGCGAGGCCAGCCAGCAGGCAGTGACAACACAGCAGGTGGTGGTGATCCGGGCTTATGACGAGTACGACGACGCCATTGGCACTATGCTGGATCAGTTGGTAGAGCAACTGTTAGCCGCTGGTATCGCTGTGCAGCAAGTCGATACCTGGCCAGTGCCCGCGGAATTGTATCAGAGCGAGCTGGAAGTGCTGGTGTATGAATATAAACGCGATTTAGAGCAATGGCTGCGCGATTTCAAGGTGCCGGCGCCGGTGAACAGCCTGCAGGGCATTGTCGATTTTAACCATGCCAAAGGGGAAGAGGCGCTGGCGTTTTTTGGTCAGGAATACCTGCAGCAGGCTGCGGCAGTGAACCTGACAGACCAGGCTCCTTATTACCAGCAGGCTCTGGCACAAAGCCGCCAACTGGCAGAAGCACTGCTCGATGAGCATCTGCTAAGCGCCAGTGCCATAATTCTGCCGTCCTATGGCCCAGCCTGGCCAATCGATCATAAGCAAGGCGATCAATTCAACTTTGGCACCTCGACCGCCGCTGCTGTGGCGGGTTACCCCTCCATCAACCTGCCAGCTGGCTTTAGTGGCCCTTTCCCGCTGGGAGTGAGCATCGTCGGTAGCCCCTGGAGCGAACCTGAGTTATTGGCGCTGGCGCAACTGCTGGAGCAAAAGCTGGCAGCTTATCGCCAGCCCACGTTCCTGGTTGCGCCACCGGATACCAAGCCAGAATCACCTGCCAGCGAATAAGACCGCAACAAAAAAGGGCAGCCCGAAAGCTGCCCAATCAAGCCCCAACCAAGGCCTAGAACTGGTTCATGGTGTTGTCTTTACCAGAGGCTTTTAGCGCTGCATCACCAGAGAAGTACTCTTTGTGATCGTCGCCCATATCCGAGCCAGCCATGTTCTGGTGCTTGACACAGGCAATGCCCTGACGGATTTCTTTGCGCTGCACGCCGGCTACATAACCCAGCATCCCAGCTTCGCCAAAGTATTCTTTCGCCAGGTTGTCGGTCGAAAGCGCTGCCGTGTGGTAGGTTGGCAAAGTGATCAGGTGGTGGAAAATACCAGCTTCACGTGCAGCATCGGCTTGGAAGGTCTGGATGCGACGGTCGGCTTCCACTGCCAGCTCGCTGCTGTCGTACTCGGCACTCATCAGCTTGGCACGATCATAGGCAGATACATCTTTGCCTTCTTGCTGCCAGCCATCGAATACCTGCTGACGGAAGTTCAGCGTCCAGTTAAAGGATGGGCTGTTGTTGTACACCAGCTTGGCATTAGGCACCGCTTCACGGATGCGGTTGACCATGGCAGCAATCTGGCCTACATGCGGCTTCTCGGTTTCAATCCACAGCAAGTCGGCACCGTGCTGCAAGGAAGTAATGCAATCCAGTACCACCCGATCTTCACCACTGCCAGGGCGGAACTGGAACAAACCGCTGGCCAGACGCTTTGGCTTTAACAGCTTGCCGTTGGCTTTGACCACCACATCGCCGTTGGCAATGTCGTCAGCGCTTTGCACGTAGTCACCGTCCAGGAAGCTGTTGTACAAGTCGCCCAGATCGCCCGGCTCTTTGGTGACAGCAATTTGCTTGGTCAGGCCTGCACCCAGCGAGTCGGTGCGGGCCACAATGACGCCATCCGGTACACCCAGTTCTAAGAAGGCATAGCGCACGGCGCGAATTTTGGCCAGGAAGTCGGCGTGCGGTACCGTCACCTTACCATCCTGGTGACCGCATTGTTTTTCGTCCGACACTTGGTTTTCAATCTGAATGCAGCAGGCACCGGCTTCAATCATTTTCTTCGCCAGCAAATAAGTGGCTTCCTCGTTGCCAAAACCGGCATCGATATCGGCAATAATCGGCACAATATGGGTTTGGTGGTTGTCGATCTGCTGCTGCAGTTCAGCCGCTTTGGCCACATCACCCGCTTCTTTCGCTGCATCCAGCTGGCGGAACAAACCACCCAGCTCGCGCGCATCGGCCTGGCGTAAAAAGGTGTACAGCTCTGCGATCAAGCTGGGCACCGAGGTCTTTTCATGCATCGACTGATCCGGCAATGGGCCAAACTCAGAGCGCAGCGCTGCGATCATCCAGCCCGACAGATACAGGTACTTTTTGTCGGTGCTGCCGAAGTGCTTTTTGATGGCAATCAGCTTTTGCTGGCCGATAAAACCATGCCAGCAGCCCAGTGACTGGGTGTACTTGCTGCTGTCGGCATCGTAGTCGGCCATATCGCGGCGCATAATGCCGGCGGTGTAACGGGCAATATCCAGCCCGGTCTGAAAACGGTTTTGCAGCGCCATACGAGCGGCGTATTCAGGGCTGATTTCCTGCCAGCTGCTGTCTTTGCTGCCGATCAGGGTGGCGAATTGGTCCAGGGTGCTTTGGTACGTCATGGGATCTTCCTCAGGGCTTTTGGCTGTTGTGATTTTAATCTAGCCCTGATCGCTTTATAATTGAAATCAATAAATACCATCCTTGACATTCATTGAATGTATGGCAAAAACACCTGACTGGCACTCTCGACTTCAAACAGAGAATGGGATTTAAAATATTGATATTAATAATAAATAGTTATTTCCAGCACCATAAACGCAGGGCTGATTACTCAGCTCAACCGCATCCACAAAAGCTTAGTGGTCGTGAAAACGAAGATTTCAGTGTGAAATGCCGTGATAACCATCACGGATATGAATGCATAGCATCACCGGCATTGATTGAGGGAATATCAGGAATGGCTGTCAGGCAGCTTCAGCTTTTCGAATAAAATACCGGCCTGAGTACGGTTATTCACGTTAAGCTTGCGCAAAATCGCCGATACATGCTGTTTGATGGTGGTTTCCTGCACATTCATTTCGTAGGCGATTTGCTTGTTCAGCAAGCCATCGGCGATCATCTTCAGCACCCGAAATTGCTGCGGCGTGAGTTGCTCTAACCGGTTGGCAAAATCATCGTCGATCAGGCTGGTGGCATCAGCGACCTCCTGGCTTAATTCAGCAGGTAACCAGCTATCGCCTTGCTGCACAGCGTCAATGGCTGCCGACATCAGTTCAAGCGGAGCTGACTTAGGCACGTAGGCAGCCGCGCCCAGTTGCAGAGCTTGCTTAATCACCGAGGGCTCTTCCACCGCCGAGACCATCAATACCGTCACATCCGGGTACTCGGTACGCAACGCCGTTAAACCGGCAAAACCATCGGCACCGGGCATTTTTAAATCGAGGAAGATCAAGCTGGTATCCGGATGCTGGCGCAATAACGCCCAGACCTTATCCATATTCTCGGCCTGCAATAGCAAGGCTTTATCACCTAAAATAGTCTGAGCGGCCTGCGACAGGGCAACTCGAAATAGCGGGTGGTCATCGGCAATGATGGCAATCATGGCAGCTCTTAGTTACGGCTTATCGGAAGGTACAGCTATCATAGCCGGAACTGCCCTTAGCAGTACAGTTCCGGCCATAAATCCAGCCTTAGAAGCGGTAACCCACGGTCAGACTAATGGTGCGAGGCGCATCGTAATAACCAATCAGGGTGTTATCACCACCCAGGCCCGGTACAAAGCTGCCATCATCGGCTACCGAAATAAAGGCATAGTTGCCAACCAGGTACTGCTTATCAGTCAGGTTTTTACCGTGTAAACCAACGGTCCAGTGGCCATCGGCACTTAACCAGTTAACCGACAGATTCAACAAGCCATAGCTGCTTTGCTCCAGCAGGTTGTTGAGTTCGGTCAGCGCATACTTGCTGCGGTAATGGTAGTTACCGTTGAAAATCAGATCGCCACCGGATGCCAGCTGCATTTCATAGCTAAAACCAAGGTTAGCCGTGGTTTTCGGCGTATTGGTGATCACAAAGCTATCCGTAATGTCTACCTGACCGCCCGTAACAGGGTCAAAACTAAATACATTTTTAAACTTGGCGTCGATCAAACCCAAACTGCCATAGACTTGCAGATTGCGATTGGCCATCCAGGTAAACTCAAACTCAGCACCGGTCGCATCCGATTGACCAACATTACCCAGTCGCTGATTCAGTACCGACGCATCGTTTGGATCCGGGATCACCGAGATGTATTGGCGATCTTTGTGATCCAGCATAAACAAAGTGGCGTTCAGGCGGAACGTATTGGTTAAATCGCTTTTCATCCCAATTTCGTACGACAGCACATCTTCCGGGTTGGCAGCAGGCTCGGCGGTTTCCGCTCGAGGATTGAAGGTACCGGATTTAAAGCCCTGGCTGAAACTGGCAAAGAACATGGTGTCCTGGCTGTATTGGAATTCAACACCCAGTTTCGGCGTCCACTTGCTCCAGCTGGCGCTGTCATCCAGCACGATCGGAGTTTGCAGGCCATCCGGACGGACATAGCCAGGTACCCAGCCAGACTCAGGATACACGGTATCAAAAATCAGGCCGTTGCGGACCAAGGCATCTTTCTTGTCTTTGGTATAACGCAGGCCAGCCGTCAGTGACCATTGATCATTCAGGCGGTAGGAGCCTTGTGCATAGGCAGCGGTGCTATCGCTGTCGCTGCAACCGGCCACTTCCCGGGTCAAGCCCGGCGTGCCAAAAGCAGCTTGCCCCAATACTTCCAGAATGGCATCAAACACACCACAGGACTCGGAGGTGTAATAATACAAACCAGACACCAGGCTCAGGTTATCACTGCGGTAATTCAGCTGCAGTTCCTGGGTAAACCATTTATCTTCGTAAATCGCCGGCACATCAAAAATACGTAGCGGTGTGTTGTCAAAGTCGATATTGACCGGTGAGTAGTTCTCACGCCGTGAAGTAATGGATTTTACACTGATGCTGTCGCTGACTGTCCAGTCCATCAATAGACTGACGCCTTCGGTTTCTACCCGGGTCCAGGTCGGCAAACTGGTGTAGGAGTCGTACACACTGTCTGGTACCGGCGCATCGGTCAGCAAACTTGGCAGTAAACGGAAGCCACCCTTGGAGTTCGACTTATCATCGGTCTTATCGTAACTAAGCCGCATAAAGAAGTTATCGACCGGACGGTATTCCAACGTGGCGCGGAAGGCCTGAATATCTTTGTTGTAGTTTTCTTTGTCCTGATTGGCCAAATCAGAAATCAAAAACTCACCATAACCATCACGTTGCAGATTGGCATAGCCAAGTCCCAAATAGAGGCGATCCTGGATCAGCGGCAGCTGGCCGGTGAGCTTTAGATCACGCTGGTTAAAGCTTCCTACCGTACCACTGATAGCAAACTCGGTATCACCGGTCATTTGCTTGGTGACGTATTTCACCGCACCGCCTATGGTGTTCTTACCATACAGGGTACCTTGCGGGCCACGCAGTACCTCAACCCGCTCAATATTCAGAATATCCAGTACCGCACCTTGCGGCCGTGCGACATAAACATCATCAATGTAAATGCCCACCCCAGGTTCATACCCCCAGAGTGGATCTTCCTGGCCTACACCACGGATAAAAGCGGTGAGTGTTGAGTTGGTACCCCGGCTTTGCTGCAAGGTGGTATTGGGGGAAAACTGTTGCACTTCGATGATGGTAGACAAACCCCGCTGCAGAATATCGTCTTCACCAATCGAGGTTACCGCGACCGGTACCCGCTGCAAATTCTCTACCGTACGACGGGCTGTGACTTCAATTCGCTCTAACCGTAATTCAGTTTCAGCGGTATTTTCGTCATCACCAGCCACAGCAGCTGTGGCGATAAGGCCAGTGCTCACCGCCAAAGCCAAAGCACTCAAAGTAAATCCCCGTGTGGTTGCCCTGCTGTTTTTTTGTTTTTCGTTCGTTGCCATCATGGCTCTCCTGCTGAGTCGTTAACAATACGCTTCTACTGTAGGCCTAAATGAAGAATTTTTAACCTGTACCTTAGTACTATGGCTTGCCGGGGGTTGTTGTATCACACTGAATCAAAATTGAACGAGGAATTTTGCATGCTGGGGTTATTCGGCTTGATCCTGGGGTTGTTGCTGCTGATCGTCTTGACCATGCGCGGTTTCAACCTCTTTATTACCGCACCGCTGTGCGCTTTATTGGTGGCTGCCACCAATGGCATTCCATTTTGGGATATTGCCGACAAAGTGGATTTTGTCCATGGCTACATGACCGGCTTTTCCGGCTTTGTTGCGGCCTGGTTTCTGATGTTTTTACTGGGTTCATTGTTTGGCAAGTTGATGGAGCACACCGGTGCCGCCGATGCGGTGGCCCTGGCGATTGTAAAACGCATCGGTCATACCAGGGCGGTGCTGGCCGTGGTGATGGCCTGTGCCGTGCTCACCTATGGCGGCGTTAGCGTCTTTGTAGTGGCTTTTTCTGCCTACCCGATGGCGGTGAGTTTATTTAAGGGGGCCAACCTGCCCCGTCGCTTTATACCGGCAGCGCTGGCGCTTGGCTCAGTGACCTTTACCATGACCTCGGCCGGCTCACCGGAAATCCAGAATTGGATTCCCATTCCTTACCTTGGTACCACGCCCTATGCCGGCTGGGAAGTGAGCCTGGTGGTGGCGGTGATTATGGCCATCAGCGGTTACATGAGTCTGATGTGGATGATCCGTAAAGCAGTAGCCAAAGGCGAGCACTTTATTCAACGCGCCAGCGATCCGGTGGTGGAAGATCGCAATCTGCCCAATCCGATCTTTGGCATTATCCCGTTGCTGGTGGTGCTGACGCTGTCGTTCTTTTTGCATGAATCCTTGCAGCAAGCAGCACTGATTGTTGCGCTGGCCGGTGGGGTGAGTAGTTTGTACCTGCTCAATATGAAGTTTTTACGCAACCCAGCCGCGGCAACCAATGAAGGTGTACTGGGCGCTTTGCTGGCGATCGGCAATACCGCTGCTGTGGTGGGTTTTGGCAGCGTCGCCCGGCTGACACCCGCTTTTGCCGGCGTGGTCGACTACATGACCCACCTGCCCGGCCCTGAGCTGCTGGGGGCCGCTGTGGCTGTTAGTGCCATTGCAGGTTTGACTGGCTCCGCTTCCGGTGGTCAGGCTATTGCACTGCCGGAAATCGCCCCGACCTATCTGGATCGTGGTGTTGACCCAGAGCAACTGCATCGGGTGGTCGCCATTTCATCCGGTGCCCTTGATTCATTGCCGCATAATGGTTATGTGGTAACCACCATCCGTGCTATTTGTGGCGAAACGCACCAGAATGCGTACTGGCCGGTCGCTGTGGTCAGCGTGCTGGTGCCTTTGGCTGGTGTCTTTATTGCCATTGGCCTGTTTCAGTTATTTTAAGGAGAAAACCCATGCTGTTACGGATTCTGTTCCTCAGCGCTTTGTTGTGCAGTGGCCTGGCACAGGCCATGTTGGTGGAAAAGCAACGCTTTGAAATTGCGGAGTTCACCACCGAAAATGGCCAGGTGATAGCGCCGGTTCAGGTCGGCTGGGAGGCCTATGGCACCCTGAATGAAGCCAGAGACAATGTGATTCTCATTACGCATTTTTTCTCCGGTAGCTCGCATGCCGCCGGCAAGTACAGTGAAGAGGATGCCTTGCCCGGCTACTGGGACAACATTATTGGGCCAGGTAAAGCTATTGATACCGACCAATTTTATGTCATTAGTGTCGATACCCTGGTCAATGCCAATGTGTTTGATCCCAATGTAATCACCACAGGGCCAGCGACTATCAATCCAGCGACCGGCAAGCCTTGGGGGCTGGATTTTCCGGTGGTGACCATCGGCGATTTTGTGGAGGTACAAAAAGCTCTGCTTGATAGCTTGGACATTGAACGTTTGCATGCAGTCATTGGCCCATCGATGGGCTCTTTTCAGGCCATTGAGTGGGCTACCCGCTACCCGGAGCGGGTCGAGCGACTGGTACCGGTGATTGGCAGTGCTTTTATCGATGCCTGGGCTGCAGTGCGCCTTGAACGCTGGGCTTACCCAATCAAAGCAGACCCGGCCTGGAACAACGGCGATTATTATGCCAACGGCCAGCCAACCGAGGGCTTGATCACCGCTTTATCCTACATTATTCAGGATGCAGTCTACCCGACGGGCTTTAACCTGCGCTACCCGGCACCTTACACCGACGCAGCACCCCATAATGATATTCGCGCCAGCTTCTCGGCCTGGCAGCAGCTGCGTGAGCATGCGGCGGTCCGGGCGGCCTATCAGGATGCGAATCATATTCTGTATCTGGTGCGCGCTTCCCAACTGTTTCGCGCCGGCATGGGCGACAACTGGCAGGAGGCCCTGAAGGGGATCCAAGCCCGTACCTTGCTACTACCAGCTACCGGTGATCAACTGCTGCTGCCACAAATGAGCCGAACCACCCAGCAAGCGCTGGAAGCGGCTGGTAAAGAAGTTGAGTACCAAGAAATCCCCGGCATTTGGGGTCACCTGGATGGCGTGGTCGGGATGTCTGCCGTCGCGGAGGTACTTAGCGAGTTCCTGCAAAACTAGTTATCTATGGTCGTTTTTCCTTGCTTTGCCCACTTTGACGCCCTTCGGGGCGTCTTTCTTTATCTGCCCCCAGAAACACCTTGGCGAACTTCTGCCATACTTACTGCATGTTCAATTTTGGGTGTTGTTGATGAAATCAATCTGTGCAGGCATATGGCTACTTTTCTCAAGTGGGGGGATCTGGGCTGAGCCCATTCTGCTGGCGAGCTCGGATTACACTCCCCACACCGGTGAACATTTACCTGAGGGTGGTGCTCTTACCGCCATTGTACAGGCTGCGTTTGACCTGATGGGGCAAGAGGTTGAAATTCACTACATGCCCTTTGCCCGAGCGATGCAAGCCAGCCGGCTTGGTCAATACGCTGGTGTGATTGGAGTGAAATATACCCCTGAGCGTGAGCTGGACTTTTATTTCCCGGAACCTGTGTACGATACATCCATTGTGTTTTTCAAACGCATTGATGAGCAGTATCAATTTGACACTTATCTGGATCTGGTACATCAGGGGGTACGTTATGGCTCTGTATTGGGCTATTCGCACCCGGAGGGCTTGCTGGAAACCCGCATTCGGCATTATCAGGTTGCCAGTGAGGAACAGTTATTTCGCTTACTAAGTGCCGGCAGGGTCGACCTGATGGCAGGGGATAAGTTGAATGGTGTTTACCTGTTGCTGCATGACTTTCCCGAGTACAGCGCTCAAATCGACTGGCTGGAACCGCCCATTGAAACACAAGCCTTGTACTTATTATTCTCCCGCCAACACCCGCAGGCAGCTGAACTTAACCACGACTTTAGTAACGCAATTACACAGCTAAAGCATTCCGGCGAGTTGGATCGCATCAAAGAGCGCTTATTACCCAGTCTGCAGCAGTTACAGCAAGGTGAACCCAAAGTACCACCAGCTCAATCGTTCTGAGTTAAGCGTTTGCACTCAAACGCTGCATACCTTAATCTTGGTTGTATACTTTTGCTTTGCCCGGAGTAGTAGTATCTGATGAGTTCAGACTGGCAAGCCAATCCCATGAAAACCCCGGCTGCAGAACCGCACAGAGTGCAATCGCTGCGCATCCGGCGTTTACTGCAAATTTCTGGAGCCACTTTATGCGGCTTGCTACTGGCAATGGCAGTGGCCTCCGGCATGACACAATGGATGCTGCTGTTTGGCAGCAGTTGTCTTGCCATTGCCTTTCTGGCGGCATGGTGGCAACGCCCATTGCTGGCCGCTTATATCCTGCTGTGGTCGATGGCGTTGATGCTAACCGGTCTGGCGCTGGTATCCGGAGGGATCCGTGATTTGGCGGTAGTAGGTTATCCCGGAGTGCTGGTCTTTGCCGCTATTTTAGGCAGTCGTAATCTGTTTCTGTCTTTATTGGGTTTTATCCTGCTGGCTGCTGTCAGTATGGGGTATGCCAGTCTGCAAGGCTGGTTCACGCCGTACTTACCGGATGACAGCTGGCGTCAGATGCTCTACGTGAGCCTGATTCTCAGCATCACCGGCTTTAGTGTGCTATTGATGGCGCAGGACCTGCACCGTTCACTCAGAGCGCTGCAAACAGAAAACAAACGGGTACGCGAAACCCAGCAACAACTGCAGCGCCTGGCGATGCACGACAAACTGACCGATTTACCCAACCGCACACTCTGCGAAGAGTTATTCCGCACCCTGCAAGCACAATGCCTCCAGCATGAACAACGCCTTGTGTTGTTGTTTTTGGATTTGGATAACTTTAAGCCGGTCAACGATGCGCTTGGCCATGCTGCTGGCGATTTGTTGTTGCAACAGCTGGCTGAGCGTTTGCAATCAGAACTCAGTGAGCAAGCGGTATTATGCCGCTTTGGCGGCGATGAGTTCATGGTGCTGTACCCGGCAGCAGCGGATGATACTGCGGTGGCCGATTTGGCCGCCCGTCTGCTGAAACAAACCACCGAACCCTTTACCCTGATGCAAACCAAAGTGGAAGTTTCAGGCTCCATCGGCATTGTCAGCGCACCAGCCGATGGTATCGAATTTCATGTGTTGTGCCGCAAAGTCGATCTGGCCATGTACAGCGCCAAAGAGCAAGGCCGCAATACCTGGCGTTTTTATAGTGATGCCATGGATCAGGCCAATACCGACAAATTCAACTTGTTACAGCGGATCCGTGATGCACTGAAGAACAACGAGTTTAAGCTTTACTACCAACCTAAAATCGACTTGCAACACCAAAGTGTGCAGGGGGCTGAAGCCTTACTGCGTTGGCCGCAGGCCGATGGCAGCTTTATTAACCCGGCAGAGGTGATTGAGCTGGCAGAGCGCAGCGGCTTAATTCTGGAGCTTGGTGCCTGGGTCTTGCAACAAGCCTGCACCGACTGCCAGCAATGGCGACAAGGTGGATTTCCCGAGGTGAAAGTAGCAGTCAATTTATCACCGATTCAGTTTCGTGACGGCAGGCTAGAGCATACGGTGCTCGATGCCTTGCGGCAAAGTGGTTTACCGCCCACAGCGCTGGAGCTGGAGCTCACCGAATCGCTGCTGATTGATAACAGTGACTTTGTGCAGCAACAACTGGCCAGCCTTGGTGCTTTGGGCATTAGCTTCGCCATCGATGACTTTGGTACCGGCTACTCCAATCTGGGCTACTTGCGTCAGTTCAATGCCTCCAGTTTAAAAGTGGACAAATCCTTTATCAGTTCCCTATCGATCTCCCTTCGGGATGAACCGCTGGTGCGCGCTATTATCCAACTGGCCAAAAGCCTGGAGCTCAGCACAGTGGCAGAAGGGGTGGAAGATGAGGCGACTTTTCAACTGTTAAAGCAACTGGGCTGCGATGCCGCTCAAGGGTATTTGTGGTCTGCCGCTTTGCCAGCGGAACAATTTAACCGTTATCTGCAACAACAGCATTAAAATCTGTTGTCGGTTGCAGCCGGATATTTTAAGGTAAGGCAAAATCCAATGTTTGAGAAAACCATGCGCTTAGTTGCTGTGCTTTTTACCGGCCTGTTGTTGTCTGGCTGCGCCACCTTAAGCAAAGATGAATGCTTGCAAGCCGACTGGCAGACACTGGGCTATGCCGATGGGGTGCAAGGCCGCTCACCAGCGCGGATTGATACCTACCGCCAGGACTGCGCCAAACATCAGGTCGTGCCAGATCTGGCTTTGTACCAGCGCGGCCACCGGCAGGGATTGCAACTGTTTTGCCGTACCAGCAATGGCTATGAATATGGCCGCAAAGGCCAAAGCTATCAGGGTGTTTGCCAGGGCGATGCCGAAGCCGATTTTTTGCTGGGATTTGATGCCGGCAGGCGGATTTATCTGCTGGAGCAGCAAGTCCAGCAAACCGAGCGCAGCCTGGCGCAGAATGAGCGTGAGCATCAACAGTTAGCACAAACGATTACAGAAAAAGAAGCGCTGATGTTTGGTGATGAGCAAAGCCCGGAAGGACGGCAGCAACTGTACCGGGAAATCAGCCAGCACCGCCAGCAACAAGCCGAATTACTGCGCGCACGCACTCAGCTGGAGTATCAGCTGGCTGGCCTGCACCACCAAATCCAAGAGCTGGAGCAGGCCTTTAGTTTTTATTGAGCCAGCGCCTGGCTGGCAGAGGCCAGCCTTGGGTACACCACCATGTGATCCAGATCGAGCCGGATACCAATCATCTCGCCAACCGCATGGTTGTGGTGGCTCAAAGCCAAGCAGTACACCTGATCGCCACTTTGTAGCTCCAGACTGTACAGGATATGCGAACCACGGAAAGATTTCTCCAGCACCTTCGCGGTCACGCCACTGTCATCATCATGCACAATATCATCCGGCCGGATCAGCACATCAACCAAATCGCCCTGCTGTAAGCCTGGTTGATAACTTTGACGAAAGATGCCAAACGAGGTTTTGACCTGCTGCGCATCCAGCATCTGGCCTGCCAGCAGCACACCCCGGCCAATAAAGTCGGCAACAAAGCGATTGACCGGCTTGTGGTACAGCTCGTAGGGCGTCGCCCACTGTTGCATACGACCATGCTCCATCACACCAATCAAGTCCGCCATGGTAAAGGCTTCAAATTGATCGTGCGTCACCATGACGGCGGTCATCTGCTCGTGCTTTAAAATCTGACGGATATCCCGCGCCAAAGACTCACGCAGTTCCGCATCCAGACTGGAGAACGGCTCATCCAGCAACAAGACTTCCGGCTTAGGCGCGATAGCCCGGGCCAGTGCAATGCGCTGCTGCTGACCACCCGACAGTTGGTGGATGTAACGTCCGGCCAAATCGGGCAAGCCGACCAGCTGCAACAACTCATGAATACGTGCCTGGCAGGCACTGCGGCTTAAATGCCGCAATCCAAAGCCAATATTCTGCGCTACCGTTAAATGGGGAAATAAAGCAAAATCCTGAAACACCATGCCCAGTTGGCGTTGTTCTGGCGGGCACTGCACACCGGGGGCACTGACTACGCCCTGCGACAGGCTGATTTTGCCACTGGCGACCGGCTCAAAACCGGCAATGGCCCGCAACAAGGTGGTTTTCCCACAGCCGGATGGGCCAACCAGACAACCGATTTGGCCTTTCGATAACGACAGGTTGATGTCTTTCACTACGGTATGGGGGCCATAAGCCACCGCAAGTTGTTCCAGTACCAGCATCTTTGGTCCGCTTTAGTGTGCCCGCTCCATCGAGCGAGCCAAAATAATCACAGGCAATAACCCAACCAGCACAATAGCCAGTGCCGACAAGGAGGCATCAGCCAGCCGTTCATCGGACGCCAGCTCAAAGGTACGTACTGCCAGGGTGTTGAAATTAAAAGGCCGCAGGATCAAAGTCGCTGGCAGCTCTTTTAATACATCGACAAACACCAGCAACAAGGCCGTTACTACACTACCACGCAGCAAAGGCACATGCACCCGCCACAGCACCTGACGCGGCGAACACCCGAGTGAACGAGCTGCCTGATCCATATTGGGGCGGATACGTTGCAAACCAGCCTCAACACTGTGCAGCGACACCGCTAAAAACCGCACACTGTAAGCCAGCAGCAGCGCAAACAAGGTACCGGAAAACAGTAAACCGGTCCGGATACCAAACCACTGCTCGGCCAACAAATCAATGTGACGATCCAAAAAAGCCAGTGGCAGCATCACACCAATGGCAATCACAGTGCCAGGAATTGCATAGCCCAAAGCAGCCAGTCGTACGGGGATCAGCACCAGCCAGTCCCGGCGCAGACGCCTGGCATACGCAAAAATCACCGCCAGCAGCACAGCCAACAGTGCTGCCAAAGCGGCCAGCGAAAAGCTGTTCCACACCAACTGCACAAAGCGTTCATCCAGGGTATCTTGCCAGGTCGCCCAGGCCCACCAGCTTAATTGCGCCGCTGGAACCACAAAGCCAAACAGCAGTGGCAGCAAACAAAGCCCCAACACCATCAGCCCGCGCCCACCGCTGAGCACTTTGCGCGGAGCCCGGCTATCTTTTTGCCCCTGGTGGTAATAGCGGATTTTACGGCGGGACCATTGCTCCAGCACCAGCAAAAACAGCACGAAACTGGTTAACATGGCTGCCAACTGAGCGGCAGCCAGGCTGTTATTCAGGCCAAACCAGGTACGAAAGATGCCGGTGGTAAAGGTATCCACACCAAAGTACTGCACAGTACCGTAGTCGGCGAATGCTTCCATCATGGCCAGGGCCGTACCGGTTAAAATAGCCGGCCGGGCCAAAGGCAAAGCAACCTGCCAGAAATGCTGGCGGGTGGTGAGCCCTAAGGTACGGCTGGCTTCCTGCAAAGAAGCGGCCTGCTCGCGAAAGCCATTGCGTGCCAGCATATAGACGTAGGGATACAGCACCAACGACAGCATCAGGATGGCGCCACCCAAAGAACGAATTTCCGGAAACCAGTAGTCGCCATAGCGCCAGCCAAACCACTCACGTAAATTGGTTTGCACCGGCCCGGCAAAATCCAGCAAGCCGGTGTAAGTATAGGCAATGATGTAAGCAGGGATCGCCAACGGCAATAGCAACATCCATTCGAGCAAACGCCGGCCGGGAAACTCATACTGTGAGACCAGCCAGGCACTGCCGGTACCTAACAGAAGAGCGCCAAAGCCGACGCCAAAAGCCAGCAGCAACGAATTACTGATATAGAGCCACAGCACGGTCTGGCGTAAATGGGTCCAGACCTCCCACTGCGGTTGCAGCAAACTGAGTAAAATTACCAGCACCGGGATCGCCAAAACGCTGGCCGGTAGTAACACCAGCCAGCGCCAGGGATCAGGTCGCCACCTCAGTAGTTTCAGCACCGGGCGCCTTTTAGCAGCATCGCCTGTTGCCTTAACGCCAACGGGCGCGATCCATTAAGCGTAATGCTTCTGCATTTAGCTCGCCTAACCGCTCCAGCGGTAAGGTATCGGCTTTAAAGTCGCCATACGACTGCAAAGTTTCGCTGTAGGCAACACCAGGGCGAACCGGGTATTCATGATTGGCTTCGGCATACCATTGCTGCGCGCTCTCTCCGAGCATAAACTCCAGCAGTTGCAGTGCTGCCGTCGGGTTAGGGGCATGCACAGCGATACCTGCCCCTGAAATATTGATATGCGCGCCCTTGCCTTGCTGCTCAGGCCAAAATACAGCAACACCTGCTGCAGCTTCTTGATCGCGTGGATCATTCATCATGCCGGCAAGATAGTAGGTGTTGGCGATTGCCAGATCACAGACCCCGGCAGCCAGAGCACGGATCTGGTCGCGGTCTCCCCCCCGCGGTGGCCGGGCCAGGTTTTGCACCAAGCCACGCACCCATTGCTCAGTCGCAGCGGTGCCATCGTGTGCCAGCTTAGCGGCAACCATCGACTGATTGTAAATATGACCTGAGCTGCGCACACAAATACGACCACGCCAACGCGCTGCGGTCAGATCCGACAGCTCGGCTTTATCCGCCTCACTCAGGCGATCTTTGGCATACAGCACTGGCCGGGCCCGAACGGTTAAGCCAAACCAGTAACCGGCTTCATCGCGCAAATGAGCAGGGATCACTTGCTGCAACAACTCCGAGCGTTGCGGCTGCAGCAATTGCTGTTGTTTGGCACGGTACAAGCGACCGACATCGGTGGTGATCAGCAAATCGGCCGGGCTGTTCCGTCCCTCGCTGGCAATACGGGTGATCAATTCATCAGCATTGCCGGTAATCAGATTTACCCGGATCCCGGTGTTGGCGGTAAATTCATCCAACACCGGTTTGATCAGCTCTTCCTGGCGCGCTGAATAGACATTGACTTCAGCACTGAACACTGCCGCATCCCCCACAGCACTGGGACTGGCAAGCGACACCAAGGCACTGCAACACAACAACATCGAAACAAGACGCATAGGAAGCTCCATAGGTATTCAACAGACTGACCATACAAACAATGGCGACAAGTATAAACCTAATGAGAACTATTCTCAATATTGTTATGGCACTATATTGATGCTATTCAGCGATGCTTTTATTGTATTAACCGCGGCATCTTACGCTCAGTCCAGAAGCTGTGATAGTCTGATATCCGTTGAACATAAATACGAGCTTGCATGAAAATTGTTCATTTAATTCTGACCACCCGCTTTGCCGGTAGTGAACGCTATGCGGTTGAACTGGCCAATGCCCAGGCAGAGCAGCACGAGGTCTATCTGGTTTTACGTAAAGCGGCGGCTGAAAACCGACCAGATGCTATTGCCCATCGGGTTAGCCAAAACGTACAGCTGCTACTAGTGCACGATTTTGTGCTGTTCTCACACTTTCAAGTCCGATCTTTACTCAAAAGCATCCAACCCGATGTGGCCCATGCTCATCTTAGCCGTGGCTGTCGTGCTTTAGCCAGCCTGCCAGCCAGCACCATGTTGCGTACCGCCACTTTGCACATTCATTACAAACCACAGCAGCACGCCAAACTGGATGCTTTGATTGCGATCGCGCCAGCACAATTAGAGACTCTGCCTGCCAACTTAAAAGAGCACAGCTGTCATATTGATAATTGGACCCAGGCCATACCTGCAGACAGGCAAGAAGGTATGGCACTGCGTCAGCGATACCAGATCCCAGAACACCACCTGGTGTTTGGCAGCTTAGGCCGGGTTGAGACCAGCAAAGGCACTGAAACTCTGATTAAGGCCTTTCTGAGTGCCAGACTGGACAATGCTACCCTGGTCATCGTTGGTCATGGCAAGGACTGGAACACTTTACAGCAGCAATATGGCCAACAGCCAAATCTGCGATTAGTTGGCTTTAGTGAACAACCGCAAGCCTGGCTAGCGGGCTTTGACTGCTTTGTTAGCGCGGCACGTACTGAGCCTTTTGGCCTGGTTTTTCTGGAGGCCATGGTAGCCAGTCTGCCAATCATCGCGACCAAAACTCAGGGAGCCAGTCATCTTGCCAGCTACTTCCCTTATCCCTTAGTAGAAGTGGATGATGAAGCAGGTCTCAGCGAGACATTGCAACGCTTTGCGGATAACCCCGAACCTCACCAACGGTACGATATGAAGGCTTTTAATTATGCGTCTCAAGTTGCCAGAGTCGAGCAATTTTACCGACAGCAGCTGGCTCGTCTTGCAAAGGTCCATGGCGTTAAAACGCAACCTGGCTGAGTTCGGCTTAACTAGCACGCTTATAGAAATTAAGCCATAATACAATTCGTTATACACTGTGTGCCTGTTATAAGGAGCGACACATGATGCTGATAGCCGTGCTGTCATGCTTTATTTTAGCTTGTTTTGCCCCCTGGCTGCACCGGCTGGGTGGCCGCCATAGCGGCTGGTTGCTGGCTACTTTACCAGCTGCCCTGTTTGCCTATTTCGCCAGCATGTTGCCGGTGGTCAGTCAGGGACAAAGCCTGCAATTTGCCTATACCTGGTTCCCTGGTATGGGGATCCAGCTCAGCTTTCTGGTCGATGGTTTATCGCTACTCTTTGCCTTACTCATCACCGGCATTGGCTTTTTTATTCTGGCCTACGGCGGCCGCTATTTGGAGAAACACAAGGATCTGGGTCGATTTTTCGTGTTTTTGCTCGGCTTTATGGGCTCCATGCTGGGTGTGGTGCTATCGGATAACTTGATCAGCCTGTTTGTATTCTGGGAGCTGACCACGGTGACCTCCTTTATGCTGATTGGTTTTAACCACGAGCAGGAGGATGCCCGCAAAAAAGCCCATCAGGGTTTGATGATTACTGTGATGGGTGGCCTGGCGTTAATGACCGGCTTTATCATGCTGGGCATGGCGGCGGGCAGTTATGAGCTCAGCACCATTTTAAACAGCAATGGCTTGACCGAGCATGCCCTGTACCTGCCGATGTTGTTGCTGATCCTGCTGGGTGCCTTTACCAAATCGGCTCAGGCTCCCTTTCACTTCTGGCTCCCCAATGCGATGGCCGCACCAACCCCGGTATCCGCTTACCTGCATTCAGCTACCATGGTAAAAGCCGGCATTTACCTGCTGGCCCGGCTTAACCCGGGTCTTGGCGGCACCGAGACCTGGTTGTTGCTGCTCACTTTGTTCGGCGCTTTAACCATGCTGACCGGTATTTTCCTGGCCAGCCGCGCCACCGGTGTAAAAAAAGTACTGGCCTACTCGACCGTGATGGCGCTGGGTACCCTGACCATGCTGTTGGGCCTCGGCACCGAAACGGCCGCACTGGCCGCGGTCACCTTTTTGCTGGCCCATGCGCTCTACAAAGGCGCGCTCTTTATGGTCGCCGGTATTTTGGACCACTCAGCTGGCGTGAAAGATTTCCAGCAAGCGGGCGGCTTGCGCCATAGCATGCCCAAAACCACGGTGGTGGCAGTACTGGCATCCTTGTCACTGGCCGGCATTATTCCGTTGTTTGGTTTTGTCGGCAAAGAGTTGCTGCTGGAGGCTGTGCTGAGCGCTTCCAAATGGCATATAGGCCTGACCATCGCCACGGTAATTGCCAATATTCTGGTGGTGCTGGTAGCCGCCATCGTTGCGCTGAAGCCATGGTTTGGTGAGGTGCAGGAAACCCCAAAAAAACCGCACGATCCGGATATTGCTTTACTGATTGGCCCGGCGATACTGGCCAGCCTGGGGCTGCTATTTGGTCTGATGCCCTTTATTGCCGATAAAGGCTTACTGGCCGCCGCCGCTGGCGCTGTCTATGGTCAGCCGGTTGAGCTTTACCTGGCGCTGTGGCATGGCATTAACCTGCCGCTGATGCTAAGCCTGAGCAGCCTGGTACTGGGGTTGCTGCTGTTTAAAGTCTGGGGCGGCTGGCGTCAGCTGACCGACTTTATGCACAGTGCCGAAAAAGTCGGTCCTGAAGTGGTGTATGAGCGCCTGATGCTCGGTATGACCCAGTTTGCAGCCTGGCAAACCCAAACGTTGCAAAACGGCTACCTACGGAATTACCTGATCACCACTTTAGGTACTGTGATTATCGTGGTGGGCTGGGCCTTACTTCGGGTCAACCAGCTGGAGCTGAACATCAGCTTCCAGGACATGCGGGTGCATGAGGTCGCGGTGGCTGTACTACTAATTTTATCGGCGCTGATTGCGGTATTGGTACGATCTTTCCTGGCGGCCGTAGCTATGCTGGGTGCTCTGGGCTTTGGTGTGGCCCTGCTCTATGTGTTCTTCAGCGCCGTCGATGTTGGTATCACCCAGGTACTGGTTGAAACCATTACCGTGCTGTTGCTGGTATTGGTGCTGTACCGCTTGCCGGAGTTCCGCAGTTTGTCCTCCACCGCCAACCGGATCCGTGATGCCATCATTGCTGGTATGACCGGCTTGCTGATGACCGTGTTGATTCTGGTGATCACCGGCGCCCGTCAGCTGGAGGGGATCTCTGAGTACTTCCTGCAAAACAGTGGGCCATTGGGCCATGGCCGTAATGTGGTCAATGTGATCCTGGTCGACTTCCGGGCACTCGATACTCTGGGTGAAATTTTTGTGCTGGCTTTGGTTGCCATTGGGGTCTACGCCATGATCCACTTACGCACCGGCGCCTTGCCGGTCACCAACTCGGATCGCCGGGCGGCTTTTAATCTGCGCCGCCTGCAAAAGGACAAAGCCAAAGCCGAGGCAAAAGCTCAAGCTGAGGCGCAGGTAAGCGCTCCCGCCAGTAAAGGAGAGGAATGATGAAACCACGTCGCTTTAACATGCGCTCCTTAATTCTGAATACCGGTAGCTCATTGCTGCTGCCACTGCTGGTATTGTTCTCACTGTTTTTACTGCTACGCGGCCATGATGAGCCCGGTGGTGGCTTTATCGGCGGCTTGGTAGCAGCAGCGGCGGTTGCTCTTAAGTTGTTTGCAGAGGATTACAAAGCGGCCCGTGAGATGCTCCGGGTTCACCCTTTGCAGCTGGTAGGCATTGGCCTGGTACTGGCTGCTGTTGCGTCCTTACCACCGCTGTTTGTTGGGGAGTCATTTTTCACCGCACAATGGTGGAGCCTGGACTTGCCGATTTTTGGTGAATTAAAGCTAAGTACGCCCTTGCTGTTCGATATCGGTGTCTTTTTAGGCGTGATAGGCACCGTGCTGACGGTCGTTTTCACTCTGGCGGAGGCAGAACACTCATGACAACCTTAATGGCCATCTTGATTGGCACCTTTTATGCGGCCGCCATCTACATGATGCTGCGACGCTCCGTAGTAAAGTTGGTGATTGGGCTCATCTTACTTTCCAATGCCGCCAACTTGTTGATCTTTACCGTAGCAGGCATGGACAGAGGCATACCGCCATTGATCCCGAAAGGCGAGTTGCTGATTGAAGGCCCGGCAGCGGATCCTTTAGCACAGGCGGTCATTCTGACCTCCATTGTGATTGGCTTTGGGGTACTGGCTTTTGCCGTGGTGCTGATCCACCGGGCATGCGAAGTGGTGCAGACCGATGACATGAACGAAATGAAAGGAACCGATTGATGGATCTGGAAGTATTGGTTGCACTCCCGATTATAATTCCGTTACTGCTCGGTGCCCTTTCGCTGACAGTGCTCAGTAACCACAGTGCTCAGCGCTGGCTGGGCGCTATTGGTACCGCTGTCTTGCTAATTTGCTCGGTATGGCTGTTGCTGCATACTCGTGAGGTTGGCATTCAGGTGCTGGAAGTCGGTTCCTGGCCCGCGCCCTTTGGTATCGTGCTGGTATCCGATATGCTGGGTGCCATTATGGTGGTACTTGCGTCCATTACCGGCTTTGCCACAGCGCTGTACAGCTTGAAAACCGTGCGCAAGCGCTTTGAGCGCTTTGGTTATTACCCGCTGCTGCACTTGCTGCTGGCTGGGGTTAACGGCGCCTTTTTAACCGGTGATATTTTTAACCTCTATGTCTGGTTTGAAGTCTTGCTGGTTGCATCCTTTGCTTTGTTGATTTTAGGCGGTGAGCGGGCGCAGATGGAAGGGGCCATTAAGTACGTTACACTGAACCTGCTCTCCTCGGCTTTATTCCTGACCGCCATCGGCTTAACCTATGGCCTGGTAGGCACCTTGAATATGGCCGATATCGCTGTGAAAATGGCCAGCCTGGAAGATCAAAAGATGGTCACGGTCATAGCCAGTCTGTTCCTTATCGCCTTTGCCATCAAAGCCGCGGCTTTCCCGCTGTTTTTCTGGTTACCCGCGTCTTACCACACCCCGCAGGTGGCGGTATCAGCGATTTTTGCCGGCTTGCTGACCAAGGTGGGTGTTTATGCGCTGTATCGGGTATTTACGCTGATTTTCACCGCCGATACCGGTTTTACCCATGAAATTTTGCTGTGGATTGCTATTTTCACCATGTTAACCGGTGTACTTGGGGCAGCCGCCCAGTTTGAAGTGCGGCGTATTTTAAGCTTTCACATCATCAGCCAGATTGGCTATATGATTTTAGGCCTGGCGCTGTTCACCCCACTGGCATTGATTGGCGGGGTGTTCTACATCATGCATCACATCATTGTGAAGGCTAACCTGTTCCTGGTAGCCGGCTTGATGTACCGCCTTGGCGGCAGTTTCGAGCTGAAAAAACTTGGTGGCCTGTACCGAAATCACCCTGGCTTGGCGGTGCTATTTCTGATCCCAGCCCTTTCGCTGGCAGGTGTGCCGCCATTATCAGGTTTCTTTGCCAAGTTTATTCTGATCAAAGCCGGTGTTGAGGCCAGTGCCTGGTGGGCGGTGGGCATTGCCCTGCTGGTTGGTTTACTGACGCTGTTTTCGATGATTAAAATCTGGAATGAAGCTTTTTGGAAAGCCTCGCCAGAGCCAAATCCAGCAGTGCCGGCACCAACCCGCAATGGACTGCTGTACTGGACCATTGGCTTGCTGGCTGCGATGACCGTTGCTATCGGTCTGTTTGGTCAGCCCATTTACCTGATGGCCGAGATGGCAGCAGAGCAGCTGCTCAACCCGGCTGGTTACATTGAAGCAGTATTGGGAGGCACCGCACCATGAATGTATTGCTTTCGAACCTGGTATTGGCGCTGATCTGGGCAGCTCTGACCGACACCATGAACGC
Source organism: Alkalimonas cellulosilytica (assembly GCF_036325985.1). Lineage (NCBI taxonomy): Bacteria > Pseudomonadati > Pseudomonadota > Gammaproteobacteria > Alkalimonas > Alkalimonas cellulosilytica. The sequence goes on along the minus strand of NZ_JAUHLI010000009.1, from coordinate 61,675 downwards.
CGGTGGTTTGGTGATTGGTTTCTTTATCGGTTATCTGGTGCTGGTGTTGGTATTTCGGCAACACCCGGATGTGCGTCAGTATCGGCTGCGGGTACCACGCATGTTCAGCTTCGTGGTGTTCTTCACCAAAGAGTTGATCATGGCTAACCTGAAAGTCGCCTACGATGTGTTAACGCCCATCCATCTGATGAAGCCAGGTGTGATTGCTATGCCACTTCGGGCCGAGTCTGATCTGGAAATTACCATGCTGGCCAATGCGATTTCACTGACACCTGGCTCACTGAGCCTGGATGTGTCTTCGGATCGTAAGGTGCTCTATGTGCATGTGATGTACCTGCACAACGAAGACGATGTGATGAATGAGCTGAAACGAATGGAAACTAAAATTTTGCGGGTGATGCGATGAACCCAATCCTCGATTACACACTCTTGCTTTGTTTTGCCGTCCTGAGCGTGGCGATGTTTCTGGCGCTTTGGCGCTTATTTAAAGGCCCTACCCTGCCTGATCGGGTAGTCGCACTGGAGCTGATTGCGTCGATGACCGTTGGCTTGATTGGGCTTTACGCCATTCGAACCGGTCGCGATGCCTTTATTGATGTCGCCATGGTATTGGCGTTGACCGCTTTTCTTGCCGCCATCGGTTTTGCCCGTTACTTAGAAAAAGGGAGTCATCGCGATGATCATTGATATTCTGGCAGCTCTGTTCATCGTCGCTGGCAGTTTCTTTATGCTGGTAGCCTCCCTAGGCGTATTTCGCATGCCGGATTTGCTGACCCGCATGCACGCTACCACCAAGTCGGGCGTACTGGGGGCCGGCTTGATTATGTGCGGCGTAATGCTGTTTTTTGTTGATAGCGGCGTTACCTTAAAAGCACTGGCTGTGATGGCTTTTACCACCCTGACATCGCCGATTGCTGCCCACGCCATTGGCCGGGCCGGTTACTTTATCGGTGTACCGCTGTGGGATAAAACCGTCAAAGATGAGCTGCATGGCCGCTACGACGAAGAAACCCATGTACTGCGCAGCCCTGAACACATGCAGGATAAACAGGACCAGCCTTAAGCTTTTGGCTGCAGACGGTTCTTATACGCCCTGAAATCAGGCACTTCGCGTTGGTAATCCTGCTGCAACAAGCTTGAGTGTACAATAAAATCCGCGGTGGCTCTGTTACAGGCCACCGGGATATTCCACACCACCGCCAGCCGGATCAGTGCTTTTACATCCGGGTCGTGCGGCTGTGAACTCAGCGGGTCCCAGAAGAAAACCAGCCAATCTACTTTTTGTTCAGCAATAAGAGCTCCAATTTGCTGGTCCCCCCCTAGCGGACCACTGGCGAAACAGTGCACACTCTTGCCAAGAACCTCTGCCAATAAAGAGCCGGTGGTACCTGTGGCATACAAGGCTTTATCGGCAAAGAAATCAGCATGGGTTTTTACCCAATCCAGCAGATCCTGCTTCTTACCATCGTGCGCCACCAAGGCAATTGTCTTCATTTTCACCTCTATTTGCATAAATCATCAGCAATCAGTTAACTAAATGACACTTTATTACAGATAGTTACAACGCAATTAGGCAACATTAGATTTTCATTTTTTCCGGTAAAACGTAAATGATGCCTTGGTTAAGTATTTTAATCCCTGCCTACAAAGTCGCCGACTACTTGCACGATTGTCTTGCGTCCATCATGCCGCAATTGGATAGCGGCTGTGAAGTCCTTCTTTTGGACGATGCTTCACCGGATCATGGCTTCGACATCATGCAATGCTGGCAACACCGTTACCCGAACCAGATAAAACTATACCGGCATCTGCAGAACCAGGGCCTGAGTGCCGCCCGCAACACACTTTTGCAGCATGCAAACGGACAGTACCTGTGGTTCCTTGACTCCGACGACGTAATGAATGAAGGCGCCATTTCCCAACTGAAATCCATCATCACGCTGCATGCTCCTGATCTGGTGCTGTGTGATTTTGAATTGCTAAGAAGCAAACGCACACTCAAGCATTACCTGCGCGGTGAACATCATTGCAGCAGTTTTCATGGTCCGAAACAACAGCTCAGTACCGATAAAGAGGCACTAATCGCGGGCCTCTTTGCTGCAAGGCAAATGCATATCTGGTCTAAAATATCGAAACGCAGCCTGTGGCAGCATGGGCTTCAGTTCCCAGTCGGCCGTTATTTCGAAGATATCTATGTCAGCCCGCAATTGGCCCTGGGAGCACGCAGCTATTACTACCAGCCCTGCACCTGGGTGCAGTATCGACAGCGCCCTGGTAGCATACTATCGAATAAGGCTCCCGCCATGCAGCGGAAGAAAGCCGTCGATCTGGCGGAAGCATTGCTGGGTTTTGAAAACTACCTGCAACAAACATTGCCCAATCGGCAAGCCAGTACCAACTTTTACATCAGTTACTTTTGTGGCCGTAACTTTATCGGTGCCTGCAAGGCTACAACCAGCCAAGATTTCGCTGACCAACAGCTGCAACAATACCTGGCAGCACTGAAAGCATCCATCGCCATGCCCTTGCCAGCATTGCTGCTTGCCTGTTGCCGCCAAGGTTGGCTGGTACGCGCGGCAAAGCTTGGTTATTGGCTGCATAAAGCGCAAGGCGCAGCTCGAACTGCAGCCTGGCAGCAGTAAGACAAAAAAAAGCCCCGACAAGCGGGGCAAACAACCAAGGTCCACGTATAACATCGTTATTGGCCCGGTAGTTGCTGCGCTTCTGGCGCTGTGCAACTCACCGTTGACCACATCATTCGTTGGCGGCTCCTCGAAACGGCACGGATGCCGCTTCAGGATAAAAGCTCATTCGTGCTCGGCCGCGACAATCTTCTTCATCGCAGTCATATAACCGCGTAGTGTTTTACCTACCACTTCCACCGGGTGATTGCGGATCGCTTCATTGATGGCAATCAGCTCAAGGTTATCAACACCGGCCTGCGGTGCAGCCAACCCCTTACCTACCAGCTCTGCCGGCAGGCTGTTGACGGTATCACGCAGCAGCGGGATAGCCGCATTGGCAAATAAGTAGTTGCCGTATTCAGCCGTATCCGAAATCACCACGTTCATCTCGTACAAGCGCTTACGGGCGATGGTATTGGCAATCAGTGGTGTTTCATGAAGCGATTCGTAGTAGGCGGATTCTGCAATGATGCCAGCATCCACCATGGTCTCAAACGCCAGTTCTACCCCAGCTTTTACCATGGCGACCAGCAGAAGCCCCCGGTCAAAGTAGCTCTGCTCTGCAATGTGTTCATGCGACACCGGTGCTTGCTCAAAACCGGACTTGCGGGTTTCTTCACGCCAGCGCAGTAAGTTGGCATCATCATTGGCCCAATCCGTCATCATGGTACTGGAAAACTCACCACTGATGATGTCATCCATATGCTGCTCAAACAGCGGGCGTAATTGTTGCTTTAACTGCTCAGCCAAACGATAGGCTTTCACTTTAGCTGGGTTCGACAACCGATCCATCATATGGCTGATGCCACCATGCTTCAGTGCTTCGGTAATCACTTCCCAGCCCTGCTGGATCAGTTTACCGGCGTAGCCTGGCTCCATACCATCCGCCACCATACGATCAAAGGCAAGGATAGAGCCTGTTTGCAGCATGCCGCACAAGATGGTTTGCTCACCCATCAGATCCGACTTTACCTCGGCAATAAAGGATGAATGCAACACGCCAGCACGATCACCGCCAGTAGCCGCGGCATAAGCTTTGGCGATAGTCAGGCCCTGGCCTTTTGGATCATTCTCCGGATGCACCGCAATCAGGGTAGGTACACCAAAACCACGCTTGTATTCTTCACGAACTTCGGTACCCGGACATTTAGGAGCCACCATGATGACGGTTAAATCCTGGCGAATCTGTTTGCCTTCTTCCACGATATTAAAGCCGTGGGAGTAAGCCAAAGTCGCACCTTGTTTCATCAGTGGCATCACTGCATCCACCACCGCACTGTGCTGTTTATCCGGCGTCAGGTTTAGCACCAGATCGGCCGTCGGGATCAGTTCCTGATAAGTACCGACTTTAAAACCATTGCTGGTTGCTTTTTGATAAGAGGCACGTTGTTCACGAATTGCCTCTTCGCGCAAAGCATAGCTGATGTTTAAGCCAGAATCGCGCATGTTCAAGCCCTGGTTCAGGCCCTGAGCACCGCAACCAACAATTACAATGTTCCAATCTTTAATGGCATTGCAGCCATCGGCAAATTCGCTGCGATCCATAAAGCGGCACTGTTTCAGCTGTTTCAGCTGTTGCCGCAAATTCAGGCTGTTAAAATAATTACTCATAGCATGTCTCTAAATTCTGGTACGCTGGCCAGCCACTCTGGCTCTGGCAGACAAAGCTGCTGCGTTGATGAGGTCATTCTAGGCTGGCATAACAGTTGCGTGAAGTGATATATTTACAATTCTGTATTGCAAAAAATGAAACGGTATGGACATCAAACAAGCCCAACTCTTTATGCATCTGGCTGCCAGCCTGAACTTTGCCCGCACCAGTGAGCAGATGTTTGTCAGCCCATCCACGCTAAGCCGTGCTATTCAGCGACTGGAGCAGGAGCTGGATGTTCAGTTGTTTGTCCGGGACACCCGAACGGTGGCGCTTACCAAGGAAGGCAAAACAGTGCTTACTTTTGTGCGCCAGTACCTGGATGCCTGGCATCAACTGCAAGGCGATTTATCAAGCGGCCAGGGCGAACTACAAGGCAGCATCCGGCTGTTTTGCACTGTGACCGCCAGTTACAGCCATCTACCAGCGATTTTAGATAAATTCCGGGTGCTTTGCCCAAAAGCCGATATTCAGCTCACCACCGGCGATGCCGCCTCAGCCCTGGAGCGCTTGAAGCACGATGAAGTGGATATTGCCCTGGCAGCAAAGCCGGCTCATCTTCCTGCCAACATGCTGTTTCACAGCATCGCCAAGCTGCCGGTCTCGCTGGCGGCACCGACCATCCCTTGCAAAGTAAATGATCTGCTTAGTAAAAATCCTATACCCTGGCCGGACATCCCGTTGATAGCCCCGGCACATGGCCCGGCAGCAGAGCGCTTCGAGAAATGGCTGCAGGCTGAAGGCTTTCAACCACATATTGTCGCCATGGTGGACGGTCATGAGGCGATGGCTAGCATGGTAGCTCTTGGCTCTGGTATTGCAGTGCTGGCTGATGTGGTGGTGCAGCACAGCCCGGTCGCTGATCGGGTCCGTCTGCTGGACAGTCACTACCGGTTTGAACCTTTCGACCTGGGGATTTGTTATCTGGCCAAGCGGAGCAAGGATCCACTGTTACAGGCGTTCTGTCAGTTGGCCAGCCCGCCGACCGGGCGATAAAAAATGCAGCCTTGGCTGCATTTTTGGGGATATTATTTAATCACCTTAAGGTGACTGCCTTTAGCAGGCTTCTTAGTGGTAACCGGAGAAGCCTCTGGCGCGGGTTCAGTATCCTGCTCATCCGGAAATTCTTCGTCTTCATCCAGAGTAAAGACAGTTCCAGCACCATTTTCTTTGGCATAAATCGCCAGCACTGCTTTGACCGGGATATAAAGCGCAAAAGGATGACCACCAAAGCGGGCGCTGCAGCTAATCACCTCATTGCCCATCTGCATTTGCGCAACAGCAGAAGGCGCCAGATTTAATACAATCTGGCCATTCTGTACAAACTGCTGCGGTACCTTGGTCTGGGGAAAGGTCGCATCAACCACTAAGTAGGGCGTGCAATCGTTATCGACTATCCACTCGTAAAAAGCACGCAGCAGGTAGGGACGATTCGGCGTCATCTCAGGCTCCCTTGACACGCCGGTATTCACGCTCAGCATCCGTTAATGATGCCAGGAACGAGTCGCGGTCAAACAAGCGCCCCATATAGTTCATCAGCGTCTTGCTACCAGGGCCAGACAACTCAATGCCAAGTTTCGGTAAACGCCAGAGCAGCGCCGCCATGTAACAGTCGACCAGGCCAAACTCTTCACTCATAAAGAAAGGCGCTTCATCAAACAAAGGAGCAACGGCCAGCAACCCCTCCGTCAGATCCTGCCGGGCCTGCTCTGCATCCTCGTCATGGCGCAGAATTTTCTCGGCCAGGGCGTACCAGTCTTTTTCAATCCGGTACATCATTAACCTGGCTTGGCCTCGGGCCACCGGATACACCGGCATCAAAGGTGGATGCGGAAAGCGCTCGTCCAGATACTCAATGATGATTTGCGCCTGATACAACGACAGTTCCCGATCCAACAAGGTTGGCAAACTGCCATAAGGGTTCACTTCATACAGCTCCTCAGGCAAATTATCCTGAGTGACCTGGAGAATATCAACACTGACGCCTTTTTCTGCCAGTACAATACGTACCTGATGACTGTACATGTCATCGGCCGCAGAAAACAATGTCATCACAGGGCGTTTATTGGCTGAAATCGCCATGCATTCCTCCGGTTTACAATAAACAGCAAAGGGGCCATCAGGCCCCTGTAATCAAATGCTTTTCAGAATCAGATGCTTAATCAACATCTTTCCAGTATTCTTTCTTCAGCAAGTAAGCTAGCACAAAGAAGATAGCGAGGAAGATCAGCACTTTGATCCCAAGCCGCTCCGACTCCAGCCGATAGGGCTCGCCAGTATACACCAGATAGTTGACTAAGTCCGCAACCGCACGGTCGTACTCTTCTTCGCTCATTTCACCAGAGCCATCGGTACGAATACCAACATAGACCTGTGTTTCCTGACCATCGACCAGGCGTGTTTCGTAGGCCTTGTATGGCACGCCCTGCAACTCTTGCAGCACATGCGGCATACCAACCATCGGAAACACATCGTTGTCGACGCCAAAAGGACGGCTTTCGTCTTTGTAGAACGATTTCAGGTAGGTATAGATCCAGTTAGGTCCACGCACCCGTGCCACGTTGGTCAGATCCGGGATGGCATCACCAAACCACTCAGCGGCATCCGCCGGATCCATGGTGTTGGTGATGTGATCACCCACCCGCTCACCGGTAAACATCAAATACTCCATCCCCAGTTCTTCCGGAATGTTCAGATCGCGGAAACTACGGGCATAGCGCTGGTATTGCATCTGATGGCAAGCCAGACAGTAGTTCTGATACAGCATAAAACCACGCTGTAACGACTCGGTGTCACGGATATCCACTGGCGCTTTTTCCAGTGGAATATTCGGGCCGGCAGCCAGGGCAATGGATGATACCAGCAAGGCCGCTGCAGAAATAATATGCTTCAACATCAGGTCAACCTCTCTGGCAATGGCTTGGTGTTTTCATTCTTACTGTAGAACCACAACAGAATAAAGAAACCGAAGTAGGTGAATGAGAACAGCTGCGACAAAAGAGTGTACAACGGCGTCGCAGGCAGCACACCCAGGATACCCAATGCCACAAAACTGATGCAGAAGTTGACCAGATTCAGCTTGTGCAGGCCACAACGGTAGCGTACGGAGCGAACTTTGCCGCGGTCAATCCATGGTAACAACGCCAGCGCCAGAATAGCAGCAAACATGGCAACAGCACCAAACAGCGGGTTAGGAACGGCACGCAAAATGGCGTAGAACGGGGTGAAGTACCAGACCGGCGCAATATGCTCAGGGGTCTTCATTGGGTTCGCCAGTTCAAAGTTTGGCGCTTCCAGGAAGTAACCACCCCCTTCCGGCATAAAGAAGATCACATAGGCAAACAAGAACAGGAAACCCGCCAAACCGACCAGATCTTTTACGGTGTAGTAAGGGTGGAATGGGATCGAATCAATAATGACTTTCTTGCCACCCTTGGTGAAGTTGTCATGGAACTCGAACTTACTAACAGCTTCAGCTGGTACAGTACCATCGTTATCGCGCTTGGTTTCAATACCATCCGGGTTGTTCGAGCCAACTTCATGCAGCGCCATAATGTGCAGGAATACCAGAATCACCAGCACCAATGGCAGTGCAATGACATGCAATGCAAAGAAGCGGTTTAAGGTTGCACCGGAGATAACGTAGTCACCGCGGATCCACAGCGTCAGATCATCTCCAATAAACGGAATTACCCCGAAGATGGAGATAATCACCTGGGCACCCCAGAACGACATCTGGCCCCAAGGCAGCATGTAGCCCATAAAGGCTTCAGCCATCAGCACCAGGTAAATCAGCATGCCGAAAATCCACAGCAGTTCCCGTGGTTTTTGGTAAGAGCCATACATCATGCCACGCAGCATGTGCAGATACACCACCACGAAGAATGCAGAAGCTCCGGTGGAGTGCATGTAACGCAGCAACCAGCCGTATTCAACATCCCGCATGATGTATTCAATCGAGCGGAAAGCACCTTCAGCAGAAGGCTCATAATTCATGGTCAGCCAAATACCAGTCAGGATTTGGTTTACCAGCACCACGATGGCCAAAGAGCCAAAGAAGTACCAGAAGTTAAAGTTTTTGGGTGCCGGATACTGCGTCATGTGGATTTTCATTTTTTCCACAACAGGCAGACGGTACTCAATCCAGTTGATCAGGTTTTTCATCAGGCCGTCTCCTCGTCTTCACCGATCATCATGGTGAACTCACTGGTATACATGTACGGAGGAACTTCCAGATTGGTTGGCGCAGGAACGTTCTGGAACACCCGGCCAGCAATGTCAAAACGCGAACCATGGCAAGGGCAGAAGAAACCAGAGCGAACCCCTTCGGCTTGTGCTGCGAACTCATTCGGCATGTAGGTTGGCGAGCAACCAAAGTGGGTACAGATCCCTACGGCCACAAAGAACTCAGGACGCACCGAGCGGTGACGGTTTTGGGCGTAATGCGGCTGTTGTGGCTCCTTTGACTCTGGATCACGCAGGCGATTTTCATGATCCGGCAGTGAATCAATCATTTCCTGGGTACGTTTTACGATCCAAACCGGTTTTCCACGCCACTCTACCCGTATCAGCTGTCCTTCTTCCATTTTGCTGACATCTACACTTACTGCAGCGCCAGCCTGGCGAGCCCGCTCACTGGGGCTCCAGGACGCAATAAAGGGAACAGCGGCTCCAATGGCTCCTACTCCGCCCACGACCGATGTTGCAATGGTCAGGAAGCGGCGTCGGCCATGATCTACAGGCGCGTTGCTCATCCACTCATCTCCACATTAACGCTTAAGCACAACTTGGTTTAAGCGGCTGTTTACCAGCAAATTATTATAAATGAATAAATATCGACGATCATAATGAAAAGCCACGCTTTACACAAGGATTAACCGCCGCTGAATCGCAATAAAAAACCCGACACAAGGTCGGGTTTGGAGGTGTAAATACAGCTTAACGCTTGGAGTACTGTGGACGCTTACGTGCTTTACGCAGACCCACTTTCTTCCGTTCAACCTGACGAGCGTCACGGGTCACGAAGCCAGCTTTACGCAGCTCCGGACGCAGTGTCTCATCAAATTCCATCAGGGCACGGGTAATGCCGTGACGGATAGCGCCGGCCTGACCGCTGATACCACCACCTTTAACGGTGATGTGCATGTCAAATTTGCCAACCATATCAACCAGCTCCAGTGGCTGCATCACCACCATGCGGGCAGTTTCACGACCAAAGTACTCAGTGATAGAGCGCTTGTTGATCACGATGTTGCCTGAGCCGGCTTTTAAAAATACACGGGCCGTTGAGCTTTTACGACGACCAGTTCCATAGTATTGATTCTGTGCCATGTGATGCTCCGATTAGATGTCTAAAACTTGCGGTTGCTGAGCAGCATGCTGATGCTCGGCGCCGGCATACACTTTTAACTTACGGAACATAGCACGACCCAATGGGCCTTTTGGCAACATGCCCTTGATGGCTTTTTCCAGCACCATCTCAGGTTTTTTCGCCAGCAGCTTTTCAAAGTTAATTTCTTTGATGCCACCTGGGAAACCACTGTGCGAGTAGTACATCTTGTCTTTGGCTTTGTTGCCAGTGACAACCACTTTGTCCGCATTAACCACGATGATGTAATCACCGGTATCTACGTGTGGTGTAAACTCAGGCTTGTGTTTACCGCGCAAGCGCGCAGCGATTTCAGTTGAGATACGTCCCAGCGTCTTACCAGCCGCATCAACAACGTACCAGTCGCGTTGAACGCTTTCTGGTTTAGCAGTAAAAGTTTTCATTTAAAATAGTCCAAAACTTACATAGTTACACCTGATATTCGCAGGGCTATTGCGAAATATCGTGACCGTACCCCTTCGAGTACAATTACTGCCTGGCTAAAGGGCAGTAGAGGCTGTAACGTAGGCCGGGCGCGGATTATAATGTATCTGCAAGAAAAGATCAGCCCTTCTGGTTAAAAAATATCAATTTTTTTCTGGCTAGCCGTTTGGCTTAAGGTAAATGAGCCCGGGCAAGGTACTCATGCGACTGCATTTCCTGCAGACGGCTGATACAGCGCTTAAACTCAAAGCTCAGTAAACCGCCCTGATACAAGGCTTCCAGCTCCGTTTCTGCCGACAGGATCAAGGTGACATTACGCTCATAAAATTCATCTACCAGTGCAATAAAACGCCGTGCCACATCGTCGTTGTGCTGGCCCATCACCTTTACTCCGGATACCAATACGGTGTGGTAACAACGGCTCAGCTCCATGTAGTCGTATTGACTGCGGGCACTTTCACACAGGGCGTTAAAGCCAAACCAAACCACACCATCAGCTTCATGCCGGGCCTGGATTTTCCGGTTCGCCACTTCAATGGCGACATCCCGCTGCCTTGGTTCATCGGATAAGGCATGGAAGTACTGAGCCAGGTTAAGCTCAGCCTGTTGATCGAGCGGCGCATGGTAAATTTCGGCTTGCTCCAACGTACGCAGCCGATAGTCGATGCCACTGTCGACATTGACCACCACGGTATGCTGTTTAATTAATTCGATGGCCGGCAAAAAACGCGCCCGCTGTAAACCGTTGCGATACAAACCATCCGGTTCTATGTTCGAGGTAGCCACCAGGGTAATGCCCCGGCTGAATAAAGCTTGCATCAAGGTTCCCAGTAACATGGCATCGGTGATATCGGAGACAAAAAACTCATCAAAACAAATAATATCTGCCTGCTTTTTGAAGCGATCAGCCACGATTTCAAGTGGATTGGCCTGGTTGTGCAGGCTTTTTAGCTCTTCATGCACCCGATGCATAAAGCGATGAAAGTGGACCCGCATTTTTCGTTCAAGCGGCAGGCATTCAAAAAAAGTATCCACCAGATAGGTTTTACCACGGCCAACCCCGCCCCAGAAATACAAACCAATCACCGGCGGAGCTGGTTTTTTTCCAAGCAAACGCTGCCATAAACCGGCTGGACGGCGCTGCTGTTGCAGCAGATCATCATACAACCGCTGTAAATGACGGACGGCTTCGGCCTGAGCGGCATCTGATTGAAAGTCTGGCCGCTGTAAATCCTGCTGATACTTTTCCTGTGGTGAAGGCATAATGGCTCTACTTGAAATAAGGCTGTTCAGCCACAATTAAACCAAAGCTGATATCTTAACATGCCTTACCACTCTGATTGAAAATATCGGTTACACTTAAGAAGCAACCATTTGATGTTATTGCAGGAGCAAATATGACACTACCTATGACTTTAGTATGGCTGGCAGTTGGCTTTGTGTGTGGAGGTTTGGTGGCATGGTTTCTTGCCCTGCGGCAACACAACCAGAGTCAATTGCAACAAGAACTGACCGATACCCGTGAACAATTGAAAAAATACCGGGCGGATGTTTCAAGCCACCTGGAAACCACCAATCAATTGATTACTCAGTTGCATCAGAACTATGGCAAAATTGCCAGTCACCTGCAGCAAAGTAAAATGGAGCTGGTGGAAAAGCCGTTGCTGGAGAAGAAAGCGGAGCCTATATCCTATCTGTCGTCTGATACCGCCAACCAAATCCGCGAGTCGTTTCATCAACTTGATGAGCGAAAACCAACATTTTCTGAGTCTTTTGAACAACCCAAAGATTATGCCGGTGGAGCAAGTGGCCTGTTAAAAGAAAGCACCAAAAAGCCAGCTCCGGCTCAAAGCTAGCTTCTTGACATCCGGAAGCAACCGCTTCCGGATGGTTGCTCATCTGATCACGATGAACTTTTTTTAACGCTGAGCGTCTTTAGCAACATTCTGAACCATAAATTTATGCTCAGCGTGTTAGATGGAGATCTGCGTGTATGAAAAAAAACATCCTTACCGTTAGTGGCCTGCTTGCCAGCCTGTTTTTAACTGTTGGGCTGGCACAGGCAAACCTTCCTTTAGCTCAACTTAGTCAGGGTGAAACACCTACCCTGGCACCCATGCTGGAGCAAGCTACACCAGCCGTGGTAAATATCTCGGTGCAAGGTAGCCGTGAAGTGCGTCAACGCATGCCGGATGCTTTTCGTCATTTTTTTGGGCCAAGAGCTCCCGGTGAGTTTCGTGAAGAACGGCCTTTTCGTGGTTTAGGCTCCGGTGTCATTATTGATGCTGACCAGGGCTACATTGTCACCAACGCCCATGTCATTCGCGATGCTTCCGATATCATCATTAACCTGCAGGACGGACGGACTTTTGCTGCGAGAAAAATTGGCGAAGATCCGGAGAGCGATATTGCCTTGTTGCAAATCGAAGCCGACAATCTGGTCGCATTACCCATTGCCGACTCGGATCGCCTGAGAGTCGGTGATTTTGCCATTGCCATCGGCAATCCATTTGGGCTTGGTCAAACGGTTACTTCCGGTATTGTCAGTGCCCTCGGCCGTGGTAATCTGGGCATGGAAGGTTACGAAGACTTTATTCAAACCGATGCTGCGATCAACAGCGGCAACTCTGGCGGTGCTCTGGTAAACCTGCGTGGCGAACTGATTGGTATTAACACCGCTATTTTAGGGCCTCATGGCGGCAACGTTGGCATTGGTTTTGCCATCCCATCTAATATGATGAAAAACCTGGTCGATCAAATGATCGAGTTTGGTGAAATCCGCCGGGGCAGTCTCGGCATCCGTGGCATCGATGTCACCTCTGAACTGACTGAAGCCATGAACTTATCCGTCACCCAGGGCGCTTTCGTCAATGAAGTCTTACCTGAGTCTGCTGCAGCAGAAGCAGGATTGCGCTCCGGTGATGTGATTGTAGGTATGAATGGCAACCGGATTATTAATTTCCGTGAGCTCAGAGCGAAAATCGCCACCTTAGGTGCCGGCCGTGAAGTTCGTTTATCCGTTTTGCGCGATGGCCGAACCATGGATATCGCAGTCACCCTGCGCCGGGCAGAGCAAGCTCAGGTGGCTGCCAATGTCATTCATCCTATGCTTGAAGGAGCCACCCTGCTCAACGATCAAACCCAGGATGGTAAAGCAGGAGTCCTGATCAGTGAACTGGAACGAAGCGCTCCAGCTGCACGGCTTGGTCTGGAAAAGGGCGACGTCATTATTGGTGTCAACCGCCAACGCATCCATAACCTGGCTGAACTGCGAAAAGTTTTGCAAGAGCAGCGTGGAGTCGTGGCACTGAACATTCAACGTGGCAATCAAACCCTTTATGTGCTGATCCGTTAACAAAGCAAACACTTTATCGGTGGTCTACCAAGCAGTAGCGTTACTCCGCTACTGCTTTTCTTTAAACAATGGTATCCTTAGCAGATTCTATCGCTGGTTAAACCGATGTCAGTGCTCAAGACTCTATTATTTTTACTGCGAAGTATTGCTTACGGCCTGGCGCTGGCGCTTATTCTATTGCTGCTGTTCCCGGAGCAGCTACGCTTTTTCTGGCCTAGCCATACAACAACCGATGCGGTGCAAAAGGCGGCACCGGTCTCTTATGCTCGTGCCGTTCGACTGGCCGCCCCATCGGTCGTCAATGTCTATACCCGAACGACCATTAGCCATCCCCGATCATTGCGTGCCCGCACCATTGAGCGGCAGGAGCTTGGCTCTGGCGTGATCATGAGCTCTCAAGGCTACATCTTAACCAACCATCATGTAGTGTATGGCGCGGATCACATTGAAGTAGCCTTACAAGACGGCCGCTGGCTGGAAGCCTTACTGATTGGCCATGATGAAATTACTGATTTAGCACTGTTGTATGTCGAAGCCGATAACCTGCCAGCCATTCCACAAGATCCCGAATTACAACCTCAGGTCGGTGATGTGGTGCTGGCTATTGGCAACCCACTGAATCTTGGGCAGACCATTACCCAAGGCATTATCAGTGCCAATGGCAACGATGGCTTGAGCTCACGTGGTTACATTGATTTTATGCGGATGGATGCGGCCATTAATGCCGGCAACTCAGGTGGTGCTCTGGTGAATAGCAACGGCACCCTGGTCGGTATCAATGCGGGTACTTTCCAGCGCCAAAGCCAGGATGTACAAGGGATTTTCTTTGCCGTACCATATCAATTGGCTTACCGGGTCATGGAAAAGCTGATCCAGCATGGCCGGGTGATCCGCGGTCACCTGGGTGTCAATGGTGAACCGGTAATCAATGCGGCTGGCGATCGACTCATCTCGACCGGCCAAACGCTGTATGGGGTGCAACTCACGTCGATTAGCCCACACAGCCCTGCGGCTGAAGCCGGGCTTCAGGTCAACGACATTTTATTGGAAATTGATGGCAAGCCACTGCGCAGTACCCAGCATGCGCTGAATGTGATTGCAGAAACACCACCCGATACCGTGGTGCAATTAACCATCAAGCGTAATAATGAGCGATTGGTGGTGCCTACCCTGATCCGCGAGTTTCGTTAAGTCCCTTTAAACAGCACCCCATCTGCTTGCAGTAGGCTGGGTTTAACCAGCCCGCTCAATATGGGCACCTAAGCCAGCCAGTTTGTGCTCTATCTGCTCATAACCACGATCAATGTGGTAAATCCGATCCACCACGGTAGTGCCTTTCGCGACCAAACCGGCAATCACCAAACTGGCAGATGCTCGGAGATCGGTCGCCATCACCTGTGCCGCAGTCAACTGCTCTGTATGCTGACAGACCGCTGTATTGCCTTCCAGTTGGATGCGCGCACCCATCCGTTGCAACTCAGGCACATGCATAAAGCGGTTTTCAAAAATGGTTTCAGTGACCGTCCCTACACCCTGGGCTACTACATTGAGCACGGTGAACTGGGCCTGCATATCCGTTGGAAAACCAGGGTGGGGTACTGTCTTCACCTGAACGGCTTTTAAGGTACGGCCAGCCATATTGAGTCGGATCCAATCATCACCTGTGCTGATCTCAGCACCAGCTTCCCGCAACTTATCCAGCACCACTTCCAGCTCACCGGGCTGAGTATTGCGGCAGGTAACATCACCGCCGGTAACCGCAGCTGCAACCAGAAAGGTTCCGGTTTCAATCCGATCCGGCAGTACCCGGTACTGACCACCGCCAAGCCGCTCGATACCATCAATACGGATGGTATCAGTACCCGCACCTTCAATGCGCGCACCCAGTGCAATTAAGAAGTTGGCTAAATCGGTGACTTCTGGCTCCCGTGCTGCGTTCTCAATAATGGTGGTACCACTGGCAAGCACAGCTGCAGCCATCAGGTTCTCAGTGCCGGTGACACTGACCATATCCATCACAATGTGGGCACCTTTCAACCGGCTGGAGCGAGCTTTGATGTAGCCATTCTCCACCGTGATCTCGGCTCCCATTTTACGCAGACCGTCGATGTGCAAGTTCACCGGGCGCGCACCAATGGCACAGCCACCTGGTAAAGAGACTTCAGCTTCACCAAAGCGGCTGAGCAAAGGCCCCAGTGCCAGAATGGAAGCCCGCATAGTTTTTACCAGGTCGTAAGAAGCCTTGAAGCTGTTAATGGCACCGGCATGGATTCGTACCTGATGACCATCACGTTCGACCGTGGCGCCGAACTGGCGGAGTAACTTGAAGGTAGTATCAATGTCTTTCAGGACTGGCACATTATCAATAATGACCTGTTCATGGGACAAGATACTGGCAAAGAGTATAGGCAGCGCTGCATTCTTGGCACCGGAAATGGTTACCTCGCCACGCAGTTCAGCACCACCGGTCACAAAAAATTGCTGCATAAGTGATTACATCGATGAGTTAAGTAATTTTTCTCTACGCCATTGTGTTGGAGTAAAGGTACGAATGGACACCGCATGAATACTACCATCCTGGATGGCTGCCATCAGCGGGCCATAAATCATTTGCTGTTGGCGCACTCTGCTGATATCGGCAAAACAGTCACCAACCGCCAGCACTGAGTAGTGTGAACCATCAGCGCTGACTTTGACTTCAGTCAGCTGCAATTGTTCCTGCAGAATTTGTTCTATTTGTTGAATATCCATGAAATCCTAGCTTTGATCACTGATAGGCAAGAGCTCCAGCACATCGCTGACTTTCGCCAGGGAACGCATTTGCTCCGGGACATGCTGCAATTGAACCACCAAGCCAGCCTGCCTGGCAAGCGCTAATTGCTTTAACAGCCAGGCAAGCCCTGCCGTATCGATTGTCTGCAACTGGCTTAAATCGAATACCACCTCACCGGACAAACGGTTCAGCTGGCGAAAGGGCCAAAATGCCAGCAGCGTATTTCGGTCCAACACGCCGCTAAATAGCAAACGTTGTTGCTGCTGCTCAATATTCAGCACGCTTTACTCCTCAGGTTCAGCCAGTTCAATGGGCTGCTTTGCGCGCTCTTGCAGCAGCTCGGTGACCCGGGCCAGACCTTGCTGGCGAATCATGCCGCCGAGCTCTGCCCGTTTGCTGTCCAGCAATGAAATGCCTTCAGCCACCATATCGAACACTTGCCAGTACTCGCTATCCCGGTGACGAATCAATTTAAATTCGATGGTGATATCCGGTTTGCCAGGATCAATCACCCGGGTCCGTACCGTCGCCACCCGACGATTGCCAACATCCTGCCCAGGCTCGACGATGACCCGCTGATCCCGGTACAAGGTAAAGGTGCCGGCATAGGTTGAAATCATGTATTCCTGAAAAGCGGCCACAAAGGCATCACGCTCTTCTTCCGTGGTACTTCGAATATGATTACCAATCACCCGAAACGCGGCATAACGGACATCGATGTATGGCAAGAGCTCTTCATGCACCATGGTGCGTAAGAGTTCCGGGTTTGCTTTAATATTCTCTTTTTCTTGTGCCAGCCGGCTAAAGGCGTGATCTGCCACCACAGAAATCATTTGATAGGGATCGGTGAAACGCTCGACCTCTGCCTGCACAGCGGCACTCATCACCAAGCTTGCGGCCAAAACCAGTTGGCCCATTTTTTTCACTATATTCATGATTAATTCCGGTTAAAAAGAAACTGACCAATTAACTCTTCCAGCACCATGGCTGAACGCGTATCTTCAATCACATCCCCATCCTGCAAGATGTGCACGGTTTCATCGATAAACCCTGGTTGGATGCCTAAATATTGCTCGCCCAACAGCCCTGAGGTCAGGATCACCACAGAACTTGTTTCCGGAAAATTATCGTACTGCCTGGAAATTTCCAGCCGTACCCGAGGGGTATAATAAGTTTTGTCGAGCTCAATAGAAGCGACCCTACCTACGACAACTCCACCCACCTTGATCGGTGAGCGGGCTTTTAAACCGCCAATGTTTTCAAAGTCGGCGTACAAGGTATAGGTATCGCCTGAGCCGGCAAAACCTGTGTTGGCCACTTTCAGCGCCAGGATCAGGAAGGCGCCTATAGCGATAGCAACAAAACAGCCAACAGCAATTTCAATTTTCCGTGTGTTCATCTTATCCACCAAACCTTATCCACCAAACATTAACGCGGTTAATACAAAATCGAATGCCAGCACAGCCAGCGATGCTGTGACCACGGTTTCCGTCGTCGCTTTGGCAATGCCTTCGGAAGTTGGCACAGCATCAAAGCCTTTGTGCAAGGCGATAGCCATCACCACAAAAGCAAACACAATGCTTTTGATGATGCCATTAAAAACATCCTGATGCAGATCCACATTGGCCTGCATCGCAGACCAATAGCTGCCTGCATCTACACCCAGCCAATCGACACCAACCAGATGCCCACCCAAAATACCAACAGCGGTAAACACAATCGCTAATAAAGGCATACTGATCACCCCGGCCCAGAAACGGGGCGCGATAATACGTCGCAATGGATCCACCGCCATCATTTCCATGCTGGAAATTTGCTCAGTGGCTTTCATCAGGCCGATTTCAGCCGTCAAAGCACTGCCAGCGCGGCCCGCAAATAGCAAGGCCGTCACCACGGGCCCAAGCTCACGCAACAAGCTAAGCGCCACCAGGGGGCCCAACATGCCCTCAGCGCCAAACTTCACCAGCACGGTGTAGCCTTGCAAACCAAGCACCATACCAATAAAGAGACCTGACACCAGAATAATAAGCAGCGACAAAACCCCAACCACATACAGCTGCTTAATCAGTAGCGGAAAGCCCTTGCGCACATCCGGCTTGCCAAAAATAGCACCGAATAACATCAGGGCAGCTCGGCCCAGACCCGCTACAGTTTGGATAGTGTCGGCGCCGAGACGTTGTAATCGACTCACGAACATTACAACAGCTCCATTAATTCATCGGCATAAGGCGCCGCTTTGTAGTGAAATGGCACAGCGCCATCGGCTTCGCCTTTTAAAAATTGCTGCACTAAAGGAGAAGCGTGCTGTCTTAATTGCTCCGGCGTCCCTTCACCAATGACATGTTTCTCCGCCACCACATAGACATAATCAGCGATGCTCATCACTTCAGGCACATCGTGCGATACCACAATCGAAGTCAGGCCCAGCGCATTATTCAGCTCGCGAATCAGTTTCACGACGATGCCCATCGAAATCGGATCCTGACCAGCAAAGGGCTCATCGTACATAATCAACTGCGGATCGAGCGCAATGGCTCTGGCCAAAGCCGCACGACGCGCCATGCCGCCGGATAACTCGGAGGGCATCAGATCCCTGGCACCACGCAAACCGACAGCTTCCAGCTTCATCAACACCATGGTTCGGATCAGGGTTTCCGGTAACTTGGTATGCTCACGAATGGGGAAAGCGACATTGTCGAACACCGTCATCTCACTGAACAGAGCCCCACTTTGAAACAGCATGCTCATGGACTTACGTGTTTGGTACAACTCGGCCCGGCTCATGTTAGGAATGGATTTGCCCTGGTACAGAATATCGCCCTGTTCGGGTTTTAACTGGCCACCAATCAATTTCAATAAGGTGGTTTTGCCGATACCGCTCGGCCCCATGATCGCCGTCACCTGACCACGCTTGACCTGCATGCTCATGTTGTCGTATATCAACCGTTCTCCACGGCTGAATGTCAAATTCTGTATATCCACCATCAAGTCGGACAAAATTCTCTCCACCCATTGCTCACATGCCTGCACTGATGCAGCCGCGCACTATACCGGTGCTGATACGCCATTTCAATCCGTGAACGTTTCATTCAGGATGTTGCTCATCCATCTCAGCCTGCGATTGTAACAAAATTACCACAACAACACCTTCCTATTATTCGTAACAAGTCATTGCAAAAAGTCGAACATCGGCTGGCCACAGTAAGTTTTGCTTTTCCTGTCAATAAACGGGAAAATGTATTAACCGGATCCACTGCTTACAAGGAATCACAGGTGTCTCCTTTGCTTGTTGCCGCTATTTTTGTCTTAGTTGGCCTGGTGCTGCTGATCTGGAGTGCCGATCGTTTTGTCTATGGTGCCTCTTCAATTGCACGCAATTTGAACGTATCTCCAATGATCATTGGCCTCACCATCGTTGCCATGGGCTCGTCCGCTCCGGAAATCATGGTATCAGCCACAGCTGCCTGGCAAGGCCGGCTTGATACAGCGGTCGGCAATGCTCTGGGATCCAACATCACCAATATTTTACTGGTTATTGGTGCCACCGCCTTACTCAAACCGATCGCGGTAGCCTCCATGACCATCAAGCGCGAATTTCCATTACTGATTCTGGTCACCCTGTTAGGCTACCTGTTTCTAGCCGATCAAAGCTTAACCAGGGCTGAAGGAGCTTTGTTTTTAGGTGGCTTTGCGTTGTTTTTACTGCTGATGGTGTACTGGGGCAAACATGCACCACCGGATGATCCACTCTTAACAGAATACCAGGCTGAGCTGCCTCCACCCACGCCTACCTGGCAAGCAATCGTCTGGCTCGTGCTTGGCCTGGCGTTATTGCTGGCAAGCTCACAACTTTTGGTGCATGGGGCCGTGACCATTGCCAACCACTTTGGCATGAGTGATTTGCTGATTGGTTTAACCATTATTGCCATTGGTACCAGCCTGCCTGAGCTGGCTGCCAGCCTGATCGGTATATTAAAAGGCGAGGATGATTTAGCACTTGGTAACATCATCGGGTCGAATATTTTCAACATCCTGGCTGTACTGGGGGTTGGCACCATCATTGCCCCCGGCATCATCGATGCGTCGGCAGCCGGTCGTGACAGCTATGTCATGATGGCAGCAACCTTAGGTTTATTGCTGATGAGTTTACGATTGGGCAAACTTCGGCGCATTAATCGGGTCGAAGGCTGCATACTGTTGATGGCTTTTATCGGTTATCAGTACTTGTTATTTTCCAGCATGAGTTAATGGATACCGCATGACCACAGATTTTACCCAACAGGCGCTGCAGGTGCTGCAAATAGAAGCAACCGCAATTTCGCAACTGGCGCGTTTTGTTAATGATGACTTTAATAAAGCCTGCCAATTGATTATGGACAGCCCAGGCCGGGTGATTGTATCGGGCATGGGCAAGTCCGGCCATATTGCCAACAAAATAGCAGCCACCTTTGCCTCTACAGGAACCCCGGCGTTCTTTGTTCACCCGGGGGAAGCCAGTCATGGTGATTTGGGGATGATTACCAAAGACGATGTGGTGATTGCCATTTCCAACTCAGGGGAAACCGGCGAAGTACTCACCATTATCCCGGTATTAAAGCGCATTGGCGCCCATTTAATTGGTATGAGCGGCAACCCTGCCTCTACCCTGGCCCGGTTAGCGGATGTGCATGTCTGCGTGCAAGTGGAGCAGGAGGCCTGCCCGCTCGGTTTGGCACCCACCGCCAGTACCACTGCCACTCTGGCGATGGGGGATGCCATGGCTGTAGCCTTGCTCAATGCCAGAGGTTTCTCCGCCGATGATTTTGCCTTGTCGCATCCTGGAGGCAGCCTGGGTCGGCGGCTGCTGCTGCGTCTGGAAGATGTGATGCATACCGGCACGGCCATTCCAAAGGTTCTCACCACGGCCACCATTAAAACGGCATTGCTGGAAATGTCCGCCAAAGGGTTGGGCATGACTACCAT
The DNA here is from genome assembly GCF_036325985.1 of Alkalimonas cellulosilytica. Lineage (NCBI taxonomy): Bacteria > Pseudomonadati > Pseudomonadota > Gammaproteobacteria > Alkalimonas > Alkalimonas cellulosilytica. The sequence goes on along the minus strand of NZ_JAUHLI010000009.1, from coordinate 40,438 downwards.
TGTTGATCAGAGCGGTATTTTGCAAGGTATTTTTACCGATGGTGATTTGCGTCGGATTCTCGATCAGCGCTACGATATTCATGAAACCGCCATTACTGAAGTGATGGTGACTAACTGCATTACGGCTCAGCCACAGATGCTGGCAGCAGAGGCACTGAAACTGATGGAGCAACGCAAAATTAATGGTCTGGTGATAGTAGACCAACAGCACCATCCGATTGGAGCGATGAATATGCACGATTTACTCAAAGCCGGAGTGCTATGATATGCAGCCGTTATTTCAGCAATGCTACCAGGAAGTCTCTGCCACAGTGTGGCAGCGTGCACAACAGATCCGACTGCTTATTTGCGATGTCGATGGCGTGTTTTCAGATGGCCGTATCTACCTGGGCAACAGTGGTGAAGAGTTAAAAGCTTTCCATACCCGGGATGGCTATGGCATTAAAGCACTTCGTAAAGCCGGCATAGAAGTGGCGGTGATTACCGGCCGACATTCCGAGATTGTCAAATACCGCATGCAATCACTGACAGTCCCTTACATTTACCAGGGACAAGAGCACAAACAGCCTGCCTTCGCTGAAGTACTGCAAAAAGAGCAGCTTAAGCCCGAGCAAGTGGCCTATATCGGCGATGATCTCAGTGATTGGGACGTGATGCAACAGATTGGACTGAGTATCGCTGTGCGCGATGCGCATCCTTACCTGCGCTTACACAGTCACTATATCACCACCTGTCCGGGCGGCTTTGGTGCTGTGCGTGAAGCGGCCGATCTCTTGCTGATGAGCCGGAATGCTTTTCATCAATTCAAGGGCAGCAGCACATGAACGCCTGGCGCAGCTTGTTGCTTTTACTTGGCTTAGTGGCTGTGGTCTGGTACTGGTATGATCGTAGTGAGGACACCAGTACTTCATTAACTGATCGCGAGTTGATCCCGGACTTTGTGGCTGAGCAATTAACACGCATTGTCTACAATGAGCAAGGGCAACTTAGTGAGCTAATGCAAGCCAAGCGCATGGAACACTACGACTTGCTTGGCTTCACCCAGCTGGAAAAGCCGGTGTTTACCTTGCAAGATCGAGCTCACAACCTCAGCTGGCAGGCATCCAGCAATACCGCTGTGCTGTATCCGGACGACAAGCTGATTCTGGATGGCGCCGTGTTGCTGCAAAACCTAATCAAGGATGATTTAATTGATCGAGTGCAAACCAGCTATCTTGAAATGCTGTTACCTTCTGAGCAATTCGTGACCGACGAGGAGGTGCAGATTATCGGCGATGGCTTTACCATTTCTGGCCGCGGCTTGCGTGCGAGCATTCTGCAGCAAACCATTGAAATTGAAAATCATATACGAACGGACTACCACCATGAACCTTAAGATTGCCCTCGCCGCTTTGCTGTTGCTGACACCCGCGCTGGCTTCCACCTTGCCGGACTTCCAGCAACCGCTGAGTATTGACTCGGAAGCTTTTTTCACCGACTTACAAAGCTCGAACGTGGTGTATGAACGCAATGTTCTGGTCCAACAAGGCAGTCTCACCATCCGCGCAGACCGACTGGAAGTGGATGGCTCTGCTGGCAAGGGACAGGAAATCTTTATTGCCAGCGGCTCACCGGCCACTTACAGTCAGCGCATGGAAGATAACTCTTTGGTGGAAGCAGAAGCCATGGAGATCCGCTATGACCGGGCCAATCGGATTTTGATTATGGCCGGTGCCGCTGAGTTGAAGCAAAGCGGTAGCCTGGTGCAGGCTGCAAGAATTGAGTACAACATCGAAAATCAGCAGCTGCAAGCAGAGCGTGGTGAGAATGGCCGGGTCCGCACCATTTTTGCGCCAGAAGCCCTACCCCAGCCAGAGAAAAAGCAAGAGAACCAGCAACCATGAAACTAACCGCAGCGCATCTGGCCAAAAGCTATAAAGGCCGTCAGGTAGTCAAAGATGTCAGCCTGGAAGTCCATGCGGGTCAGATCGTCGGCTTACTGGGCCCGAATGGCGCCGGTAAAACCACCACCTTTTACATGATTGTTGGCCTGGTACCAAGCGATCGCGGCAAAATTCAACTGGGTGAGCAGGATTTAACAGACCAGCCTATCCACCAGCGTGCCCGTCTTGGTATTGGCTATCTGCCGCAGGAGAGTTCGATTTTCCGTAAATTGACCGTACGGGATAATCTGATGGCAATTTTGCAGACCCGCAAGGATCTGACTGCAGCGCAGCAAGAAGAAACTGCCGATGACTTGCTGGAAGAGTTTCATATCGGCCATATTAGCCAAAGTCTCGGTATGAGTTTGTCGGGTGGAGAACGTCGTCGTGTTGAAATTGCCCGGGCGCTGGCAGCCGATCCACGCTTTATCTTACTGGATGAACCCTTTGCCGGCGTTGATCCCATTTCCGTGCTGGATATCAAAAAAATTATTCAGCACTTAAGTCAGCGGGGTATTGGTGTGCTGATCACCGACCACAATGTGCGCGAAACCCTTGATGTCTGTGAAACAGCTTACATTGTCAGTCATGGTGAGCTGATCGCCAAAGGAGCACCAGCTGATGTTCTTGCCAATCAGCAGGTCAGGGATGTATACCTTGGGGAACAATTCAGGCTATAGTTATAACGACAGGCTTTCACTTTCTAAGCAGGAGCACAGTACACACCGATGAAGCCATCTTTGCAACTTCGTCTTGGCCAACAACTTACGATGACCCCACAGCTGCAGCAGGCTATCCGTCTGCTTCAACTGTCGACCATTGAGTTGCAACAGGAAATCCAGGAAGCCCTGGATGCCAACCCATTGCTGGAAGCCGAAGAGGATTACGAGCAATTGAACGGCAGTGATGAACATGGCTTAGGCGAGTTAAGCTCAGAACGTGGCAATGGTGCATCCGACGAGGGCGCTGATGACAGTGGATCGGAGGAGCCCTACGAACCGGATACCGGTGAAGCCATGACCAGCCAGGACATCAGCGACGATTTACCACTGGATAACCATTGGGATGATCTGGTGAGCGCCGCCCCGGTCACCTCCGGCAGCTACAATGGGGATGAAGACACCATCTACCAGGGCGAAACCAGCGAAACATTGCAAAGCTATCTGCGCTGGCAGATGGAGCTAACACCGTTTTCCGATACCGATCGCGCCATCGCTGAAATCATCATCGAAGCCATTGATGAAAGCGGCTTCTTAACCATTGGGTGCGAGGATATCCTTGAATCACTTGGCATGGATGAGGTTGAAGAGGATGAAGTAGAAGCGGTATTAAAGCGCATTCAGCTGTTTGATCCCATTGGTGTTGGGGCTCGCAGCGTACAGGAGTCTCTGCTGGTGCAACTACGCCAGTTCGACCCTGCCACGCCGATGCTGGCAGAAGCCAGACAGTTAATTAGTCAGCATGCCGACCTGTTGGCCAACCGTGACTTTCGCACCCTGATGAAGCTGACCCGGCTAAAAGAGGATGAGCTGCGCGATGCAATGAAGCTGATCCACAGCCTGAACCCACGGCCAGGCACCACTGTGATCCGGGAAGAGCAAAGCTACGTGATCCCGGATGTAACGGTCAAAAAAGTAAAAGGCCGCTGGTTGGTGGAACTTAATCCGGATTCAATGCCCAAAATACGTATCAATCAACACTATGCAGCCATGAGCAGAACCGCCAAAAACAGTGCCGACAGCCAGTTTATTCGCTCACATCTGCAAGAAGCCAAATGGTTTTTAAAAAGTATTGAGAGTAGAAATGACACCTTGCTGAAAGTCGCCAATTGCATTGTGCAACAGCAGCAAGGCTTTTTTGAACACGGGGAAGAGGCCATGAAACCCATGGTGCTGAATGATGTTGCCGAAATGGTTGGCATGCATGAGTCCACCATTTCCAGGGTGACCACGCAGAAATTCATGCACACACCCAGGGGTATTTTTGAACTGAAGTTCTTCTTCTCCAGCCATGTCAGCACCGAGAATGGTGGCGAGTGTTCGTCCACTGCGATTCGTGCGCTGATTAAGAAGTTAGTGGCGGCGGAAAACCCGGCAAAACCACTGAGTGACAGTAAAATGGTGGAAATTTTGTCGGATCAGGGCATCAATGTTGCCCGCAGAACCATTGCCAAGTACCGAGAGGCCTTGCTGATCCCGCCGTCAAATCAGCGCAAGACCTTGCTTTGAGTACTTAACCAGAAGGAAACAGGCTATGCAAATCAATCTTACCGGTCGTCATGTTGAAATCACTGAAGCCCTGAAAGACTACGTGGACAACAAGTTTGCCAAACTCGAGCGCCACTTCGAGCACATTAACAATGTACATGTGGTGCTAAACGTGGAAAAATTACAGCAGATTGCAGAAGCCAAGCTCAACCTGAACGGTGGGGAAGTTTTTGCCGTTTCAGAAAGTGAAAATATGTATGCCGCTATTGACCAGTTGATCGATAAATTGGATCGACAAGTCATTAAGCACAAAGAGAAATTAGCCCGACACTAAACAGCATGACTACATTGAGCACTATGTTATCGCAGGACTGCACCAAAAGTGCAGTCCTTTTTAACAGCAAAAAACGCATTCTTGAATACATCGCCGAACTGGCTCACCAGCAGTTGCCAGATACGTCTGAGTACGTGATCCTGGAGTCTTTAATGACCCGGGAACGGCTTGGCTCAACCGGTATTGGTGGTGGCATTGCCATCCCTCATGGCAAACTGAAAGATGTTGAGCAGCCGGTCTTGATCTTCGTCGTCAGCAAGGATCCTATCCAATTTGATGCTATTGATAATCAGGCGGTGGATATTTTTTGTGCCATCCTGATCCCGGAAAACCAGTGCCAGATGCACCTCAACACGCTGGCATCCATTGCCAGATTGTTGTCGAAAAAAGAGCTGACCCGTAAAATCCGCCACGCTACATCCGACGGCGATTTATACCAGATTTTACTGGCAGCACAGCAAGAGGCGGAAAATTAGATGAAGCTTCTGGTCGTCAGTGGTCGTTCAGGCTCCGGCAAATCGGTCGCTCTGCGGGTACTGGAAGACCTGGGGTATTATTGCGTCGACAATATTCCTGTCAATTTACTGCCTACCCTCGCCAATGCCGTCATGGGCAAGTACGAGCGGGTGGCCATCAGCATCGATGTGCGTAACCTGCCGGAAGAGCCGGATGAGCTGGCAGAAATCCTGACTTACTTGCCACGCAAGCTGGAGCTGACCATCCTGTATCTGGATGCGGATCACAACAGCCTGATCAAACGCTTCAGCGAAACCCGCCGCATGCATCCCTTGTCGCACCAGGCCATGTCGCTGGACGATGCCATTTTACGCGAGCAACAGCTGCTGGATCCGATTGCCAGCCGGGCCGATCTGTACATCGATACCACGGAGCTCAATGTCTATCAACTGGCCGATCAAATTCGTGAGCGTTTACTGGGCCAACAGTCCGGCCGGCTGGTGATTTTGTTCGAGTCTTTTGGCTTTAAATACGGCATCCCCAAAGATGCTGACTTTGTATTCGATGCCCGCTTTTTACCGAATCCGCATTGGGAACCGGAGCTTAAGCCACAAACCGGGCTTGATCAGCCGGTGCAACAGTACCTGGCAGCCAAACCAGTGGTACAGGATTACATTCAGCAAATTCATCAGTTTGTGGTCCATTGGTTGCCGCAACTGGAGAAAAACAACCGCAGTTACCTGACCATTGCCATTGGTTGCACCGGAGGCCAACACCGCTCAGTGTTTATCGCCGAACAATTGGCCGACTTGCTGCGTGAACAGCGCAGCGACATTCAAATCCGCCATCGCGAACTGGTACGACACCATGGCCATAAAATGTAGCACCAAAGTCACTATCGTCAATCCACTTGGTCTGCATGCCCGCCCGGCCGCTAAGCTGGCACAACTGTGCCAGCAGTTTCAAAGCAAGATCGCCTTAATTCAGGACGGCAAATCTGCTGATGCCAGCAGTGTGCTGGCCTTATTGATGCTGGCAAGCAGCAAAGGAAAATTGTTGGAGATTGTCGCCGAAGGAGAGGATGCCGAACAGGCATTGCAGGCAGTGGAGCAGCTTATTCGAAGCGGTTTCGAGGAAACCTAACCAGAAACTGAAAACCTTGCCGGGGCTTGTTGCTAGCCCCGGCAAGTCACTGAGTTAATCGCGGGCTGACTGAGCCTGCTGCACTAAGTCCAGTACAAAACCATACTCTTCAGCCACCTGGCCCAGGCGGGCAAACCGACCTGAACGACCACCATGTCCGGCTTCCATTGTGGTACGAAACAGAATGGGTTGATTCGAGGTATTGACGGTACGTAACCTGGCTACCCACTTGGCCGGTTCAAAATACTGCACCTGGGAGTCATGAAAGCCGGTGGTGACAAACAAAGCCGGATAGGCCTGCTCCCGCACCTGATCATAAGGCGAATAGGACAGCATGTAGTCGTAATAGGCTTTATCATTTGGGTTGCCCCACTCATCGTACTCATTGGTGGTCAGAGGCAGGCTTTCATCCAGCATGGTAGTGACCACGTCGACGAAAGGCACATGCGCTACCAACCCAAGGTACTTTTCCGGAGCCATATTAGCCACGGCGCCCATCAACAAGCCACCTGCACTGCCCCCCATGCCAATCACGGTATCCGGCGCTGCGTACTTATGCTCGACCAGGTAGTCCGTCACAGCGATGAAATCTGTAAAGGTATTCACTTTATTAAGCAACTTGCCGTCTTCGTACCAATGGCGGCCCATCTCCTGCCCACCACGGATATGGGCAATCGCATAGACAAAGCCACGGTCGACTAACGATAAAATACCGGAGCGAAAGAAAGGATCCATCGAAATTCCGTAGGAGCCATAGGCATACTGGTATAAAGGTGCGGAACCATCACGTTCAAACCCTTTGCGATACAGTAAACTGACCGGTACTTTCACCCCATCGCCCACCGGTACCCAGACCCGCTCAGTGACGTAATTGGCCTGCTCGAAACCACCCAACACTTCATCCTGCTTCAACAGTCGCCGCTCACCAGTTTGCATATGCACTTCATAGACACTGGCTGGGGTGGTCAAAGAGGTGTAGGTATAACGCAGCCACTGCTGATTTTGCTCCGGGTTCACCGAAAAGCCCATCACATAACTGGGCTCATCCGATGCCAGAAACTGTTGCTGATTCATGTCTTCCCAATTCACCAGACGGATGCGACGCAAACCGTCACTGCGCTCATTAATGGCCAAATACTTTTCAAAGGCGATAAAGCTTTGCAAAAAAACCTGCTCATCATGCGCAATCAGCTCTTGCCAGTGCTCACGATTGCCAATCTTGTCGTGCGCAACCGTCATCAGACGGTAATTGGGTGCATTCCAGTCGGTGTTGATAATCCAACGGCCATTCAGGTGGTCAACCGAGTATTTAAAATCGCGCTGACGCGGAGCAATCAACTGAAAGTCGCCATCCGGTTTGCTGGCATCCAGTACCCGTACTTCATTCGAAACCGTGCTGCTGACGCCAATGACCACAAAGTGACGATCCCGGGTGTTACCAACCCCCATAAAAAAGCTGTTGTCATGTTCCTGATACACCAGGGCACGCTCACTGACCGGGCTTCCCAATTTATGCCGATACACCTTAGTGCTTAGCAGCGTCACAGGATCATTTTCCACCACAAACAGCTGCTGGCTATCGGCACTCCAGGCCAGGGATGAAGAAAGCCCTGTCATGGTGTCATCCAGCAGAGCGCCGGTAGTCAAGTCTTTTACCCGCAGCTGATACTGACGGCGTCCGGTAGTGTCCTCGAGGTAAGCCAGCTTCTGCTGATCGGGACTGACCGACCAGTTGGCGACTTGAAAATAATCCTGTCCCTCGGCCAGCACATTCACATCCAACAAAATTTGCTCTTCGCCACCGGCAACAGGGGTCCGTACATAAATCGGATATTCTTTGCCCGTTTCAAAGCGGGTGCTGTACTGATAATCCCCCATCACAAAAGGCACTGAGCTGTCATCCTGCTGCAGGCGGCCAATCAATTCTTCAGTCAATTGCTCCACCAAGCCAGCATAGGACGCCTGGTGTGCCAGAGCATACGCATTTTCAGCTTCCAGATAGGCGATCACTTCCGGGCTGCTGCGCGAGTCATCCCGCAGCCAGTAGTAAGGGTCGACCCGATCACCGTGAGGGGAACTGACGGTAAAAGGTCGCTGCTCCGCGACCGGTGCCGGCTTGCTCTCGGCCATCACGGCCATACTCAGACTCAGTGGAACACAAAGTAAGGTGGTTAATAGTTTCATTGCTGCTGTCCTTATGCTGTACCAGCAAAAAATTATCATGCCTGCTGCCAATACGCCATCCCTACGCCTGTTTCAGGTGTAAGCAGTTGTTACAGCCGTCAGTAAAAATTTAATTCACAAATAGGTCGTTTTAGGCTTTACTAAGCACAAACGACACTAAAATAAGCAAGGATAACAACATGAGCCTGATGAGTGTGGATGAAGTCGCCGAATTTCTGGGAGTGCAAAGCATCCGGGTGGAGCGGCTGGCACGAGAAAATCTACTGGTCACCAGCGAGAAAGATGAGCAAGGCAAACCTTTGTTCAAAAAAGAAGACGTTGAGCGTTATAAAGTGTTGGCCGAGCGCTTAGGTGGCCTTTAGCTTAGCCGGGGCCGATCGCAGTCTGCCCCTGTTGAAGTAACCACTGCAAGCGCTGTTGGTGCTGTATCGCCTGAGGAGCCCCTTGCGGTAAGGCAAGGTACCACAGCCAGCAAAATCCCTGATACAGTACTCTGGCCGCCGCTACTTTTTCCTGCCAGCAGGTCGCTGTTAAACCCGCATTCCGTTGCTGGTAGTACAGCTGCATCAGCTGACCGCTTTGCATGTCATCCAGCGAGAAACTTTCCAGTACCGACGCCATATCAAGACTACTGTCCGCCAACTGAGCATATTCAAAGTCCAGCAACCAGATCCGCTGCTGTTGCCACAGCAGGTTGCCGGCATGCAAGTCCAGATGACACAACACGATATCCTGCGGCATCTTTTCAAATGCTGCGACCACCTGTCTGCAAGCACTAAACAATGCTTCATCAGTCGCGCTCCAACAGGCTTTGACATGGGTTCTCAGTTCGAGCAGATAGCGACCAGGTTGCAACACCGGGGTTTGGACTTGCAACCGATGCAGGTGCACCAGCTGCTGCGCCATCGCCGGCAATAACGATGCCGATAACGCCAAAGGCTGGCCATTGGGCAAGTATTCCGAAATCAACACCTGTTGATGGTTGTTCAGGCATAGTGGTGGCGGAGCAAGATCCGCAACCGCAGCGGCATGCTGGCAACGCAGCTCTTGCTGACGACAAACGCCGGTTACATCAGGCGCATAATGGCGAACCACGTATTCACCACGCTTGGTTTTGACCCAATAACTTAAGTTGGTACTGCCTTGCGACAGCGGCTTCATCGCAATCGGTGGATGACTGGCAAAAAACTCCAGATGCAAACAAAGCTGCCGGATGCGCTGCGCTGCCTCATCATCGGTCAGGCCGGCTGCAGCACCTGCCCGCTGGTATGTTGTTGTTGCCGGTAATGGCTGCGCCATGCCAGGTATCCTATCACTGCCAAGAAGGTGTAGAGTACAAAGAGGCCAGTGGTGAAGTACAGGCCTTTCTGGAAATAAACATAGATGCAAACCGCATCGATCACCACCCAATACAACCAATTCGACAACACTTTGCGCACCACCAGCACCGTGGTCATGATGCTAAAAGTGGTGGTTTGCGCATCCAGCCAGGCAAAATCCGCCTGGGTATAGTTGGCCATGTAATAGCCCAGTGCCAAACCGCTGCCGATGGCGATACTGATCCAGCCCAGATGCTGACGCAAGCCCCACTCAATCACGGGTTTGACGGTTTCTGGCTGCTGCAATTGTTGCTGCAGCTGCTGCCAGTGCACCAGCCCATACACTGCCATAGCGGCATAATACAGCTGCAACAGCGTTTCGGAGTACAGCTGATGCTGCCACATCACGTAGGTGTAGATCAAAGTACTCACCAGCGCTGCCGGCCAGCACCACAAACTATGACGCATCGCCAGCAGCAGATAGGCCAGAGCCAGTAGCATGGCGACCAGCTCCAGGCTGGTCAACAATTGCCACTCTTGCCAGAACTGCTGCAAAGCCGCCATCATGGTCGCAGATCACCCGGGATAAACTTGCAGACAAACACCAGCTTGCCATAGCGCTCAAACGACCATTTCATGCAGCGCTGCAATGCCGCCATTACCGCATCGTACTCACCAAAAATTTGCGTGCTCATGGTGTTGGTAATGATGTGCAGCTCTGGTTCTTGTTGCAGCTCGGTAATAAACGCCTTGATAGGGCCAATGTAGTCATCGGCCAGTGGGTACTTGCTGATTTCAACCGACAGTTGCATCATTGCCTCCTGAGTATCCGGTTTAGAATTGGTAACTGGCGGTCACGCCAAAGCGGCGTGGCTCACCCCATTGCTCATAAGTGTGGGGCGCGTATTCATCGCGTGGATCATTGCCAAAGTAAAATCCTCGCACGGCCCGGTCTTTATCCAGTGCATTGCGCGACCAAATCGCAAAGTGCCACTGCTCCAACTGATAGCTTAGACGAAGATTAACCAGCTCTGAGCTGGTTGAGCGGGCGTTGTGACCATCGGAGTAATAGAAGCCGCTCTTGCCTTGCACACTGGCCTGCAGTGTCAGCTGCTCGGTCAGGAACCAGTCACCTGCCAGCTGATAAGTAAAGCGCGGCGCATGCGCCTGATCCCGCCCGGTCATATCCAGGCCGCTTTGGGTGACATAGGGGCCCAGCTTGGATTTAAGCACCCCGGCATTGACATGCAACGTAAAGCTTGGGTGCAGCACCACACGGTTTTCCATCTCAATACCGTAATTGCGGCCACGGCCGGCATTGTCGATAAAGCCGGCAAACTCCGGGCCCAGATCCGGGTTCAACCAACCCTTCACCTGCATGTCGTCCCGCCACATATGAAACACTGCCACTCTGGTCACCAGGCTGCCATCAATGGCCGCGCCTTTGACACCAAACTCGGCATTCACCAGTGTTTCTGGCTTAAATGTCGCCTGTTTCAGCAAGGCTTCCAGGCCATCATCGCCAGCTCTGGATAACGCTTCACCATTCACGCCGCCCACCTTGTAACCACGGGACAACAAAGTATAAATCATCGCCTGCTCACTGGCCTGGAAGTTCAGGCTGAGCTTACCGCCCCACATGGTGTGCCGCTGATTGATTGCAAGATTGCCACTGTCGCGGTAGTCATCTTGGTAGCGCTCTACCCGGCCACCCACCACCAGGGTGGTTTGCTCGGAAAGTGACGTGCTGGTGTCTGCGTACACAGCGACATTATCGCGTTGTAGCGTATTGTCAAAGGCACGAAACCTTGTTCCCGAGCGGCGTACCCGCTGCAAATCCAGCTCCCGGCCACTGACGTAAAAGCCGAGCACCCAGTCGGTGTTGTTGGCGATGCGCCCCTGCTCATCCGATACCAGGCGATAATCCATGGTCCACTGCTCGCGGGAGCGCTGATAACGGTCAAAAGCAGAATATTCCCAGCCTGGCCGGATACCCACAAAAGCCCAGTCTTCATCAAAACTGTAGTCCGAGTCAGCCGACAGCCAGCTGAGCTGCCACATCAGATCAACACCGGCAAAACCACTGTAATCCGAGCGCAGTGCCAGCGCCTTGCTGCTGAGCTTATCTTTACCAGGTTCATCCGATAAGGTAGTACGGTTTCTATCGAGCGAAAAGGCATCGTAACCATTGTTCTGCTCAATGGCATGTGCAATCAGTTGCCACTGCAATTGGTCACTGTGACGATACAGCAGCCGGCCACGGACAGTCAGCTCATCGATGTCGTTGGTGTCTTTGCGGTTCAGGTGCGCATTTTCGATAAAGCCATCAGAGACTTGTTTGTCCGCTGTTAGACTAAAAGCGACTTGGTCACTGACAGCGTCGCTTACCATACCGCTCAGCTGCCAGCTGTGGTAATTCGCCACCGTGGCACTAAAAGCACCATCGCGGCGAAAATCCGGCTGTTTCGAGGTCAGGTTCAGCATGCCAGCCATGGCATTGGTGCCAAAGCGGGTCGCCTCCGGGCCACGAAACACTTCCAGTTGCTCGGCATGGGCGATGCTGCTGATGCCAAGACCGGAGTAATCAATGCCATCAATCAGCACACCAACCGACGGGTTGATCACATCAATAAACTCGCTGCGCTCACCAATACCGCGCATTTGCACAAAGCGGCCGCGCGATGCACCGGCGGCAAAGTTAATATTGGCCAGTTGGCTTAGTACATCGTCCAGATGCTGCGCTGAGCTACGTTGCATGTCCTGCTCGGATACCACGGCAATGCTGCCAGCAATGTTCTGCACCGACAAACGACGAAAATCACCCTGTACTTCCAGGCGTTCAATGGACTCTTCGGCAACAGTGGCAAAGGAGGCAAGAATACAAGCGGCAACAACGGAATAACGACAGCGCATGATGGTCTCCGGTAAAGGGATCACCCGCGCAAAAGGAGTTAGTAACACCATCCCTCCGCCGGCATGATCCGGATCAGGTTCTTGGGGTTCGCCATTTAGCATCTCAGCACTCTTTCGAGCACACCCCCTGGTAGGCCGGCAGTGTAACGATTTTCGCACCAGCTGGCAATCCTGTAACAGCAGCGGCTAAACGCATTTGTCTTACAACTTTCATCCAAGCCGACTAAAATCAATCCAACTGAATTTTTTGCCAGGGTGAATCCTGGCGCATCCATTGGATATTGTTTTGAAAAACTACTTGCTATCACTGTTCGTACTGCTCTTTGTAAGCGCCTGTAGCAACATTCCTTCAGCCAGCCCGGCTGGTGCACTCCCGCCTACCATCATTTTGATCTCGATTGATGGGGGCCACCCCAGCTATCTGGAGCGTTACCCCAGCCCGCATCTGAATGCGCTGGCCCAGGCTGGCCTGGTGGCCGATGCGCTGCAGCCGGTATTTCCCAGCAAGACGTTTCCGAATCACTACTCGCTGGTGACCGGCCTGCACCCCGAGAATCATGGCGTGATTGATAATGGCATGTACGATCCGGAGTTTGATGCCCGCTTTACCATGAGCAACAGCGAAGAAGTGGGCAATGCCCGCTGGTGGGGCGGCGAGCCGATTTGGGTCACGGCAGAAACCCAGGGCCAGGTAGCCGCTACTTATTTTTTCCCGGGCTCTGAAGCTGCCATTAAAGGCGTACGCCCAAGCTACTGGTTTCCCTACGATGGCGATACGCCAAACCGCCAACGGGTAGAAACCGTACTGAACTGGCTTCAATTGCCTGAAGCCGAGCGTCCGCGCATCATTACCCTGTATTTTAGCGATGTCGACTCGATGGGCCATATGCATGGCCCCAACTCCCATCAGGTGCGTCAGGCTATGCAGGACATTGATGCGGAGATTGGCTATCTGGTGGCGGGACTGACCGAACTGGGTCTGCTCGATCAGGTCGATTTAATCATCACCTCAGATCACGGCATGGCGGAAGTGAATCAAGAGCAGCATATTGTGATCGATCAGGCCTTTGACCCGGACTTAGCAGTCTATGTGCGCTACTCCCGCGAACTGGTGAGTATTTTCCCGAAAGACGGCCAAAAAGAAGTGATTTACCAGCAACTGAAAGCAAACCTGCCACCGCAGGCCCGCTTGCTGCGTAAATCCGAGATGCCGGAGCGTTTTCACTTCCAGAATCACCGCCGCATTGCACCCTTGCATGTGCTGGCTGAAATTGACTGGATTTTGGTGCGGCGCAGCTGGCTGCCCGGCATGATCAATGCCCCAACCTACCGTGAGCCACGTGGCAGCCATGGTTACGACAACGAAGAGCCGGCGATGCAAGGCATGCTCATTGCTCATGGTCCGAGTTTTAAAAATCAGACCCGGGTAGAGCAGGTGCGGATGGTGGACTTGTACCAGGTGATGACAGAGATTTTAGGGCTTGAGCCGGCGCCGCACGATGGCGATCCGGCCGTGATCCCTTTGCTGCTCCGAAGCGAATAAGCTAGAGCAAGCGCGCTACAGCCCCAGATACCAGGTAGCGATGGAGAAATAAATCATCACACCAGCGACATCGGCAATTGAGGTAATCAATGGGCCGCTGGCAGTAGCCGGGTCCATGTGAAAGCGGCTGAGCAAAAACGGCAGCGACATGCCAATCAGGCTGCCAGCGATGACCACTAGCGTCATGGTAGCCGCTACCACCAACGCTATGTCGTAGCCACCTCGCCAGAAGCCGATGGATGCCACCGCCAGCGCCATGGTGACCCCTAGCAAGGTGGAAATTACTACTTCACGCCCCAACATCCGGCCCCAGTCTTTCAGCGCCACATCACCGGTCGCCAGCGCCCGCACCATCAGGGTACCGGCCTGGGCACCGGCATTACCGCTGCTGGCAATCAGCAGTGGTAAGAAAAACAGCAATACCAGATAACTGGAGATGGTGCCCTCGTAGTACGCAATGCCAGCCCCGGAAAACAAATTGCCAAATACCAGCAACACCAGCCAACCGACCCGCTTACGATACAACAAGTTAATGGCCGCATCTTTTACGCTGCTATCCAGCTTACCGATGGTGGCGGTTTTGTGGAAATCCTCGGTGGCTTCTTCGGCCGCCACGTCCATCGCATCATCGTAGGTGACGATACCAACCAATTGCATGTCGTGATTCACGATGGGCAGAGCCAATAAGTCGTACTTTGAAATCAGCACTGAGACTTCTTCCTGCGGCATATCGACCTGGCCAAAGATTGGCTCATAGGTCATCAGCTCATGGATCTGCATCGACACTGGCGCCAGAATCAGCTCTTTTAACGAAATTACGCCAATCAAGCGGCGCTCTTTATCCACCACATAAGACTGATAAATGGTTTCTTTGTCCGGTGCCTCTTTACGCAACACTTCAATGGCTTCACGCACGGTTAAATCGGGTGCAAGCGAGGCATAATCGGACGTCATTACCGCTCCGGCCGTGCCTTCCTCATAGGAGGACAACAAGCGCAGATCCTCGCGCTCGGCCTGTGCCAGCGCAGGCAACAAAGTTTCCTGCTGCTCGTCGGTTAAACGATTGAATAAATCGGCCCGTTCATCCGATGACATCTGCCGGATGATGGGTGAAAGTTTGCGTCGGCTGATGGAAATCGCCAAGGTGACCTGAGTTTCTGGTGGCAAATAGCCGAAGACTTCTGCCTGCTCTGCGCGAGGTAAGGTGGATAGTAGCTCCCAAACCGACTGCGGCTCAAACTCACTGAAAGCGGCGGCTAAATCGGCCGGGTGAATGTCTTCAAACTGCTCGCGCAGCTCATATAGGCTGTCTGACTCCAGCGCCAGACGAATGGTGTTGATCAGAACCGGCAGTTCCATAATGCCCCCTTACAGCGTCATTGGTATGATCTGGTAAGGGGTTGCCAGTGGGCAGGATCAGCTTACCAGAAAGGTGCGATGAAAATTTGGATATGTCATCAGGCTACGCCTGCAACTGGGTACGTCCATAGCTGGAATGAGCTCCGCACAAGGTTTATTCACACCCGTGTATTTTAGTGCCTATCCGGCACCAGCACAACCACCTGATTGCTGAAGTTGTTGAGCACCCTATTCTTTTTCTGGCAGCAGCTTGCTAAGATAGTGTAAATCACTCAGGAGAATCTAGATGGCACTCAGCGAGCTTCAAGCAACCGATGCCCTGCCACTGGCAGACTGGTGGCAACCAAGGCGGCTGAGCGAGCAAGGCTGCTGGCACATCGCCATTGGCCCTTTTTCACTGTACCTGGAACGCACCGCTGGTGAGTGGCTGGTCAGTCATCAACGTCATAATGATGAAGAGTTACTGCATCGCGTGCTGCAGGAGCAACTTGATGACCGCCCTGATAGCCTGACCTTCCAACGCTATGTGTTTCGTAAAGCCCCGTTGGATTTTCGGCTACAGCCCTGCCTGATGGACAGACCCGTGGTGGTAAAAACCCGCCAGCCAGTCTTGATCCCGCCAGGTGAAAGCATCAATTTTTACATCAGTACACCGCTTTGTGTACGCTTGTTGCTCGGCAACGACACCCAATTGCAGGAATGGCCTATTTTGCGGTTATCGGACACCTGGTTTGGCCCTTCTACCCGGGTTGGGGAGCTCTGTTATGCCGCCAAAACCCATGCCCGTCATAGTTTAGATGAAGTCCCGCTGCGACCGCATCGTGCAGTGACCCCGCTTACCATCAGCAATCAATGCAAAACCATCCTGAGTATCGATAAAGTCAGTTTACCAGTGCCCTTGCTGTCGGTGTTTGAGCGCAGCGATCATACCCTCTGGACTGAGGCCGTAACCCTGGTGCATGAAGCCACGCAGCCACTGGCTAAACTTAAAATTGAACGAAAGTTACCGACTGGTATTAAAGCAGCTCAGCGCATTACCGAACCACGCCAGCAAGCTGAGAAAAATGCCTTTGTACGAGCCTTTACCGGTATCTTCAGCGATTAAGCGGAGCTTTTCATGGACACTATGTTGCAATTGCTGGAACACCATCATGTCGTTACTTTTCTGCGGGCGGCCCTGCTATTCTTCACTGGCTTACTGGCAGCGCACCTGCTGGCCAGAGTCACCGTACGCTTAAGCAAGGGCATGACTTCCCATCACCAGGTACTGTTAAAGCGTCTGGTGTACTGGCTGGTATTGTCACTGTTTCTGGCCTCGGTCCTTAAAGAGCTGGGCTTTAGCTTAGGGGTCTTGCTTGGCGCCGCTGGCGTACTGACCGTGGCCATTGGTTTTGCCTCACAAACGTCGGCATCGAACCTGATTAGTGGCTTATTCCTGATCGGCGAAAAGCCTTTTCAGTTAGGCGACGTCATTAAGGTGGGCGAAACCACGGGTGAGGTGCTGTCCATCGACTTGCTCTCGGTCAAACTGCGTACCTTTGATAATCTGTTTGTTCGTATTCCGAATGAAAGCCTGATCAAATCACAAATGACCAACCTGACCCGCTTTCCCATCCGACGCTTTGATTTACAGATTGGGGTCGCCTATAAAGAAAGTATCAAACAGGTGCGGGAGTTGCTGATAGCTGTGGCCGATGCCAATCCGCTTTGTCTGGATGAGCCTTCACCTTTGTTTGTGTTTAATGGCTTTGGCGACTCCAGCCTGAACATTCAGTTCTCGGTTTGGACCAAGCGGGAAAACTTCCGTGATTTACGCAACAGCCTGCAGGAAGAGGTAAAAAATGCATTTGACGCCGCCGGAATTGAAATTCCGTTCCCACACCGCTCCTTGTATGCCGGCAGTGAAAGCGCACCTTTTCCCATTACCATTGTTCCGGCCAAAGCAGACAAAGCAGGTGATGATGCCGATATCAGCCCCTGAGCCTGACAAGGGGCTAATATGCGAGGGCTGACACTGCTGAGTGCGGCTTGCCTGCTCGCCAGTGCGGTGCAGGCCAGTGACTGCCAGCTGCTGGAAAGTACCGATGCTCTGCCTGAGCGGGGCGATATTCGTATCCGCTCCATTGATTTTGATGCCAGCAATGTGTTCGACTTGGATGAACCGGGCACCTTCTGGCTGCATCGCTTTGCCAACTACAGCCACATCATCACCCGGGACGAAACACTGCGGCAGGACTTGTTGTTTGCTGAGGGTGACCGGCTCAGCCTGGCTGAGCTGGAAGAAACTGAGCGCTTGCTCAGAAGCCGGCGCTATCTGCGCGAAGCCAAAGTCAGTATCAGCCACTACTGCAGCGAAACGCATCAGGTGGATGTATTGGTAGAAAGCTGGGACAACTGGTCTTTGTTGCCAAAAATTGATTTCAAACACGAAGGCGGTGTCTCTCAATACTCCATCGGCATCGCCGAAGACAACCTGCTGGGTACTGGTAATCAGTTGCAGCTGGATTACGCCAAAGACAGTGAACGAACCGGTTATTTGCTGAGCTTTGCCTCCCCCAATATGTTTGGCAGTCACTGGAGCAGCGCGCTGCAGTACGCGGATAACTCCGATGGGGAAAGTTATCTGTTCGCGGTTGAGCGCCCCTTTTATCGCATTAGCTCGCCCTGGGCTATGGGCTTTGAGGTGCAGAAAAATAAAGAGGAGCTCAGAGAGTATCAGCGCGGCGAAGAAAGCAATCGTTACGACAGCAAACGACACTGGCTGCAAAGTTATCTTGGTTTTAGCTTGTATGCCAGTACCTACAGCGCGCAACGGCTGCTGCTGGGCTTTCGGCTGCATGACCAGCAATTTGCCAACAATGCGGATACCCAAAATGGCTTACCGCCTGATCGGGATTTATCCGCACTCTGGCTGGAGTATCAATGGCTGCAGTCCGATTACCAGAAGCTGTATCAAATCAATCAGTTCAACCGGACCGAAGACATTAATTTTGGCTGGCAATGGACGCTGCAACTGGCCCGCCTGACCGATTGGCTGGGTGCTGATGCCAATGGCTGGCAACTAAGCAGCCGACTGGAGAAAAACTGGACCATCAAACCAGGCAGCTGGCTGCTGACAGAGCATCACATAAAACAGCAATGGCAGAGCGATGAGCCTTCCCGCAGCGAGCTCAGCAGTCACTGGTTATTGGTGCACCACCTGACTGAGCAAAGCAGCCTGGCGGCCCGCTTTCACCTGGAGCTTGGCCGGGACATGTATCGGGATCAGCTGCGTCAATTGGGCGGTGATAATGGCATGCGGGCCTACCCACTTTACTTTCAACGGGGCCAGAAACTTTGGGTCGCCAGCGGCGAATACCGTTACTACACGCCCTGGTCCATATTACGGTTGTTTGATGTTGGTTTTGCCGGCTTTGTCGATGCAGGCCGGGCTTGGGATGATCCCTGGCAAAGCAGTGAGGCCAGCGATAAGGTGCTGTTTGGTGTAGGGGGTGGGGTACGGCTACTGTCCAAATACTCCAGCCGCGGTACCATGGTGCACCTGGACTTGGCCAAACCGCTGCGCAGCGAGCCAGGGCTGGATAGCTGGCAGTTCCGCGCTATGGCCAAGCGGCGTTTTTAACTCAGCTCTGACAACTCTGGCAAAACACCGTGCTGCGCTGGCCTAAGTGTATTTCCTGCAACAGCTCGCCACACCGCAAACACGCCTGATTGCCCCGGCCATACACCAGCAGCTCTTGCTTAAAATAGCCTGGCTTGCCATCGGACTGGCTAAAATCGCGCAAGGTAGTGCCCCCCTGAGCAATGGCTTGCGCCAGAGTTTGCTTCACCTCCTGCACCAAACACTCGCATTCAGCTACAGACAAAGACTTAGCCGGACGGCTTGGCAAAATACCCGCTTTGAACAAGGCTTCATTGGCGTAGATATTCCCCACCCCAACCACCACCTTGTTGTCCATCAGCACCAGCTTGATGGCACTGCTGCGCTTTTGTGCCTGCTGCCACAACAGTTCAGCATCAAACGCTTCCGTTAAGGGCTCTGGGCCAAGTGCCTGCAGCATCGGGTGTGCTTCCTCCTTTGTTTGCCAGAGCACAGCACCAAAACGCCGGGTATCATTGAGCCGCAGCAGTTGACCACTGCTGAGCACAAAGTCGACATGATCATGTTTACCGGCCGGTGTGCTTTGCGGCAGGACTTTCAAGTGCCCGGACATGCCAAGATGCAGCAGGATGCTGCCTTGTGGCAGTTCAATCAGCAAATACTTGGCGCGGCGTGTGACGCCCAGGATGGGTTCATCCTTTAGTGCCAATACATCATCCGGTATCGGCCAGCGCAGCTGGCGCTGCCGTACCACCACCTTCTGCAGCACTTGCCCTGCCAGATGGGGGCGAATGCCAAGACAGGAAACTTCTACTTCAGGCAATTCAGGCATCAACGAAACTCCGCAGGAAACAACAACTCGGCTTCAGCCGCGCTGATGGGATAATACAGACGACGATGGGAAGGGCTCAAATAAAACTGCTGTTCGGACAAAGACAGTTCCCAGATTATCGGCTCCCCCTGTCCAGCCAGCACCAGTTGCGCCTGAGTTAACGGCTCCGGTAAGGGTGACACGCTTCGCTCCCCTCCGGCCAGCAATTGCTGCTGCCAGATGGCCAGGGTGCGGTCCACCAAAGGCTGCAGATCCGGCCGGGCCGGCGCCAGCTGCCAACCTTGCGGTGAACGGCTGATACGCACACTGGCAAACTCAATGCTCAGCAGTTGTTGCTCGCCCAGTAAGCTGGTATTGCGGTGCTTTAAATCCGCCAACCGCTGTGGTGTGCCATAGAGCAAAAACATCAGCAACAGCACAGCAAAAATCAGTACATTGTTCCAGGCGCGACGGGAGAGTTTTGGCAGCATGAGAAAAACCTGCGTCATGGTGAATGACGAAAAGTCTACCACAGCAGTCCATACTTCAGCCAACAGCACCAAATTACAGACAGAAAAAAACCCGGCCAGGCCGGGTTCTTTCAGAACGTTTGATTACTTGATTTTCGCTTCTTTGAAAATCACGTGCTTACGCACTTTAGGATCAAACTTTTTGATTTCCATCTTCTCAGGCATGGTACGCTTGTTCTTCGTGGTGGTGTAGAAGAAACCAGTGCCAGCAGATGATACTAAACGAATTTTATCGCGCATCGTCGTAATCCTTAAACTTTCAGACCTTTGGCACGCAGATCAGCCAAAACTGAATCGATGCCATTCTTATCAATAATACGCATGCCTTTGGTAGACAGGCGCAGTTTGACGAAACGATTTTCACTTTCAACCCAGAAACGGTGCGTTTGCAGGTTCGGCAGGAAACGGCGCTTGGTTGCGTTGTTGGCATGAGACCTGTTATTACCAGTAATAGGTCGTTTGCCGGTCACTTGGCATACTTTAGACATGTCGTATCTCTCCAAAAAATAACTGCTTGCTCGAGCGTTTTATCTGCCTTCTGGCCAAGGAAGGCGGCTCTGAAAACGTAAGAGGGCGCAATTTATACACGAAAGGTGGTCCGAATTCAAGCAAATTCATCCGCAAACCGCTCGTTTGCAGCAATTTAATACGATCGCAGATCCTGGTGAGGATCCGGCTAGATCCAACCCCGCTCGGCAAAGGACACCACCTCGCCATCGCCGACCACCAGATGATCGAGCACCCGGATATCCACCAGCTGCAGCGCCTGCTGGATCCGGCTGGTAATGCTGCGATCCGCCCGGCTCGGTTCTGCCACACCGGATGGGTGATTGTGCGCCAGGATCAGCGCAGCAGCATTGTACTTCAATGCCTGCTGCACCACCACCCGCGGATAGACCGGTGACGCATCAATAGTACCGTAAAATAGCGGCTCGGATTTAAGCAAACGGTGCTGGTTATCCAGGTACAGCACCTGAAAGACTTCTCTGCTCTCGCGCTGCAGCTGCTGGCTTAAATAGCGTTTCACCAACGAAGGCTCGGTAAAGACGGCTTCGTGCTGCAGGCTTTGCTGCAAACAGCGCTGGCTTAGCTCCATCACGGCCTGCAGCTGCACATACTTGGCCATCCCCAGCCCCTTACCTTCACAAAAGCGTGGCAGCGGTGCCTGCATCAGCGCTTTCAGCGAGCCAAAATCGGCCAGTAAGCTGCGCGCCAGCTCCACCGCCGACATCCCCGGCAAGCCGGTGCGTAAAAAGATCGCCAGTAATTCGGCATCCGACAAGGCGGTAGCGCCGCGTTGCAACAACTTTTCTCTGGGCCGCTCTTCAGCTGGCCAGTCCCTGATTGCCATGCTTCCTCCATGTATGAAATGCATCTTTAGCAGCTGAAGTAAGTAACCATTTCATGCTATCTTTAGCCCAGTTTCAGTCAACGGACTTCACAGCATGCAAACTACTCTTATTGGCCAAACAACTAGCGGTCAAACAACGCTAAGCGGCCAGCGGATCTTACTGGGCATCAGCGGCGGCATCGCCGCCTACAAAAGTGCCGATCTGATCCGGCGTTTAAAAGAGCGCGGTGCCGAAGTACGGGTGATCCTGACCGAAGGCGGCAGCCACTTTATTACCCCGCTTACTTTGCAAGCCCTGTCTGGCAACCCGGTCAGCTCCAGCCTGCTGGATCCAGCGGCAGAAGCCGCCATGGGCCATATTGAGCTGGCAAAATGGGCCAGTTGCATTCTGATAGCGCCGGCCAGCGCCGATCTGATTGCCCGGCTGGCCCATGGCCTCGCCAATGACTTACTGACCACCTGTGTACTCGCAGGCAGTGCTCCAGTCATGGTTGCGCCAGCCATGAATCAGCAGATGTATAAAAATAGCGCAACACAGCACAACATAGCAACACTGAAAGAACGAAAATTTCACATTGCAGGCCCAGCAGCTGGCGAACAGGCCTGTGGCGATGTCGGCCCGGGCCGGAT
This sequence comes from Alkalimonas cellulosilytica, assembly GCF_036325985.1. Lineage (NCBI taxonomy): Bacteria > Pseudomonadati > Pseudomonadota > Gammaproteobacteria > Alkalimonas > Alkalimonas cellulosilytica. The sequence goes on along the minus strand of NZ_JAUHLI010000009.1, from coordinate 18,135 downwards.
GTTGGAACCCTTGGAGCTGGTTGCGGCCTTAGAACAGCTGCAAGCGCCAGCACTACCCGCCTTGCAGGGTAAAACGCTATTGATTACTGCAGGCCCCACCCGCGAGGCCATCGATCCGGTGCGTTTTCTCAGCAACCACAGCTCCGGCAAGATGGGCTTTGCACTGGCCGAAGCGGCCGCCAAAGCCGGCGCCAAAGTGCAATTGGTTACAGGGCCGGTCAATCTGCTAACCCCCGCTGGCGTCGAGCGCATTGACGTGCAATCGGCGCAGCAGATGCACACAGCGGTGATGCAGCGCGCCAGCACGGCCGACATCTTTATTGGCTGCGCCGCCGTTGCCGATTACCGGGTGGCCGAGGTCGCCGGGCAGAAAATGAAAAAGACCAGCAGCAACGACGAGCTGACCCTGACGCTGGTGAAAAACCCGGATATTATCGCCGATGTAGCGGCCCTGACCTATCAGCGCCCTTTCACCGTTGGCTTTGCTGCAGAAACCGAAAATCTGGCCAGTTATGCCAAAGACAAACTGCAGCGCAAAAAGCTGGATCTGATTTGTGCCAACGATGTGTCTTCAAAAGAGCAAGGGTTTCACAGCGAACACAATGCCATCACCGCCTACTGGCAAGGTGGCGAACTCGCGCTGGAGCGCCAGGCTAAAACCGCACTGGCGGCAGCCATTTTGCAGCTGATTGCTCAACGTATTCAGCAACAGCAGCCTTTACCTTAACGGAACTACACATGAAAAAAGCCATTGATTTGAAAATTCTCGACCCGCGCATTGGCAGCGAGTTTCCACTACCCGCTTACGCCACCCCGGGCTCTGCCGGCCTGGATCTGCGTGCTTTGCTTGATAGCGCCCTCACCCTGGAACCAGGCCAGACCGAGCTTATCCCAACCGGCCTTTCCATCCATATTGGCGACCCTAACCTCTGTGCCACCATTTTGCCACGCTCTGGCCTTGGCCATAAGCATGGCATTGTGCTGGGTAATCTGGTGGGCTTGATTGACTCGGATTATCAGGGCCAGTTGATGGTGTCGGTATGGAACCGCGGCCACAGCAGCTTTACCATTGAGCCCGGTGAGCGCATGGCGCAACTGGTCTTTGTGCCGGTGGTGCAGGCCGAGTTTAATCTGGTGGAAAGTTTTGACGAAAGCGCACGTGGCGAAGGTGGTTTTGGTCACTCAGGGCGTAGCTAGTCAGGGCGTAGCGAGTAAATAGAACGAACACGAAGGCCGGCTTTGGGTCTTCGTGTCAGCCCCAAAACCGGCTGTAGAGCGCACTACCCCACACCAAAGCAACCAATACCAGGCTTAAAAACACCGCCGCCGAGCCCATATCCTTGGCCCGGCCCGATAGCTCGTGCCGCTCCAGGCTGACCCGATCGGTCAGGGTTTCAATCGCCGAGTTTAGTAGTTCGACAATCAGCACCAGACACCAGACGCCTATCAGCAGTACAAACTGCAAAAAGCTCTGCGCCAGCCAGGCTGCCAGGGGTACCGACAGGATCGCCAGCACGGCTTCCTGGCGAAACGCCGCCTCATGGCGCCAGGTGGCGGCAAAGCCCTGCATCGAGCATTTGGCCGCTTTGATCACCCGGCCCAGTCCCTGACCATTTGGTTTTTCCATGGCTTTCCCTTGAAAAAGTCTGCTCTGACGCAGTGCTGTAAGCCTTAATCGGACTCAGCTTACAGCGCCCAGATGAACACCGAATGACAGTGCAAACAACCGCTTACACCACGCCGTATTCAGCGCGATAGGCCTGCACCGCTGCCAGATGCTCTGCCATTTGCGGTTGATCGGCCAGGTAACTGATTAAATCCGTCAAGTTAATGATGGAAATCACCTGGGTGCTAAAGTCGCGCTCTACTTCCTGAATCGCCGACAGCTCAGCCTTGCCACGCTCTTGCCGGTCGAGCGCAATCAGCACGCCCGTTAAGGTCGCGCCAGCGGAGGCGATGATCTGCATCGACTCGCGAATGGCGGTACCGGCGGTGATCACATCGTCTACCAGCATCACCCGGCCCTGCAAGGGTGCGCCAACCAGACTGCCGCCTTCGCCATGGGTTTTGGCTTCTTTGCGGTTAAAGCAGTACGGCAGGTCGCGCTGGTAATGATCGGCCAGCGCCACCGCTGTGGTGGTGGCAATCGGAATGCCTTTGTAAGCCGGGCCAAACAGCAGATCGAATTCAATGCCACTGTCCTGCAGTGCCGCGGCGTAAAAACGGCCCAGCTTGGCCAGATCGCCGCCGGTATTAAACAAACCGGCATTGAAAAAGTACGGGCTGATGCGGCCGGACTTTAAGGTAAACTGGCCAAACTTCAGCACCTGACGCGACAGGGCAAATTCAATAAACTCACGCTGAAAGTCTTTCATCCCAAACTCCTTACGCCAGCACCCGCTTTTGCTCATCAACGATATCGCGAATGGCGTGACGCGCCAGCTCCATCATTTCCTGCATTTCATCAAAACTAAATGGCTCGGTTTCAGCCGTGCCCTGCACTTCAATAATTTTGCCGGTTTCGGTCATCACCACGTTCATATCGGTTTCGGCGTTGGAGTCTTCGTCGTAATCCAGGTCGGCTACAGCAGTGCCTTTAAAAACCCCCACCGAGACCGCAGCCACCATGTACTTCAGTGGGTTGGTTTTAATGATGCCTTTAGCCCGCATAAAGTTCAGCGCATCCACCAGAGCGACACAAGCACCGGTAATTGAAGCCGTGCGGGTACCGCCATCGGCCTGGATCACATCGCAGTCGATGGTAATGGTATTCTCACCCAGCAGCTTTAAATCGACCGCTGTGCGCAGGGCCCGGCCAATCAGCCGCTGAATTTCCATAGTGCGGCCGCCTTGCTTACCCCGTGCTGCCTCGCGATCATTACGGGTATGGGTTGCACGTGGCAACATGCCATACTCAGCCGTCACCCACCCTTTGCCCTGGCCTTTCATAAAGCGCGGCACTCCTTCCACCACACTGGCGGTGCAAATCACCTTGGTGTGGCCAAACTCCACCAGCACCGAGCCTTCGGCATGGGCGGTAAACTGGCGGGTAAAGGTTAAAGGGCGGATCTGACTGGCGGTTCGGCCGCTGGGACGCATGGCATCTCTCCTGATGGATGTAATCGTCGATAAGTTGTGGTGTCATTATACCGAATGCCAGTCAAGTTGCACCTAAGGCAGCACCTTTGGCAGCAAATGCCCGGCAATTGTTCAGCTGCGCTGCATTCGGGTATACTGGGTTTTTCACCGTATTTGGGAAGCCACCCGATGATCCACAGCATGACCGCCTTTGCCCGTCACGACATTCAGGCCGACTGGGGCAATGCCCAGTGGGAGATCCGCTCCGTTAATCAGCGCTATCTGGAAACATTTTTCCGCTTACCAGAGCAGTTCCGCAGCCTGGAAACCAAATTGCGCGAAACCCTGCGCCAGCAGCTGCAGCGCGGCAAAATTGAAGTCAGTTTGCGCTACAGCATCAACGAAGCCGTCACCGAGCTGCAAATCAACCAGCAACTGGCCAGCCAGTTGATTAACCATGCCAATACGCTGCAAAGCCAGGCCAACGGCGCCCAGCTCAATATTATGGACGTACTGCGCTGGCCGGGCGTGATGGATACCCCTCAGGCGGATCTGGATGCGGTGCAAAGCGACTTGCTGGAAGGCTTCCAACTGGCATTGAATGACTTCATCGCCAGCCGGGCGCGTGAAGGCAAAGCCATGGCCGATTTAATCGAAAGCCGCCTGAGCCAAATCACCGAACACGTCGCCACCGTGCGTGCCCATTTACCCGTTGCCATGCAGTGGCAGCGCGATCGCATCACCAACCGGTTAAAAGAGATTCAGAGCGAGCTGGATCAAAGCCGGCTGGAGCAGGAAATGGCCTTTTTAGCACAAAAATCCGATGTGGCCGAAGAGCTGGACAGGCTGGATGCCCACATCAAAGAAAGCCGCCATACCTTAAAAAAAGGCGGCGCCTGCGGCCGGCGTTTGGATTTTATGATGCAGGAGTTCAACCGCGAGGCCAACACTCTGTCGTCCAAATCCATCAGCACCGAGATCACCAATGCAGCGGTGGAGCTTAAGGTATTGATTGAGCAGATGCGGGAACAGATCCAGAATATTGAATAGTACCTTTAATTAGCAGCTTGTACTTCAATGAGGTGTATCCCCCTCTATTCTGCTCACACCATGAGGCGAATATCCTTACTATTCGCCTCATAACACAAAATCAAGCTGCTCTCGGGCTGACTTTTGCGATCAGCCCACCATCAAGGATAAAGCCTTGCGGCCTGGTCACCCGCAACACCCTTGCCTTCATGGTCTGACCAGTATAAGCTGGCCCGATACATTTTATGGAGTTGCAAGATGGCCATTTCCCTTCGTAAAGCCAACTGGGGCTTGAAATTCTTTGCCTGGCGATACATTCCGCTGATTGGTTTTTGCTCGCCGAAAATTGTGCGGATGAACAGCAAAACGCTGGAAGTCACCATGCCGCACACCTGGCGCACCAAAAACCATTTGGGCAGCATTTACTTCGGGGCCCTGGCCATTGGCGCGGATTTGGCGGGGGCTTTTTTGGTCTTTAGCAAAGCCAAAGCCCGCGGCGTGAATGCCAATTTTGCTTTTAAAGATGTGCAGGGCAGCTTTTTAAAGCGCCCTGAAGCCAAAGTGCATTTTACCAGCCACGATGGCGATGTGATTGACCAGATGATTGATGAATCCCTGGCCAGCGGTGAGCGCATCAACCGCCCTGTGTCGGTGATCGTGACTTGCCCCAGCCTGCATGGGGATGAGCCGATGGCCACTTTTACCCTGACGCTATCGGTCAAAGCCAAACCAGCCAAAAAGTAGCGGCTCTTATTCGCGGTATTTGTCGCGGTATTTGCAGCCAGCGCTTTGGCAACGTAAAATTACGCTTTTATGGCCTCAGGACAACATGATGGCACAAGTTTCCGGAAACTTATTCATTGTATCGGCCCCGAGCGGGGCTGGTAAATCCAGCCTGATCCAGGCGCTGTTGGCGCAGCATGCCGATATGCAGGTCAGCGTTTCGCACACCACCCGTGCACCACGCCCTGGTGAGCAAAACGGTGTGCATTATCACTTCGTCAAAGTAGATGATTTTAAAGCCCGTATTGAAGCTGGTGAGTTTCTGGAGTGGGCCGAGGTATTTGGCAATTACTACGGTACCTCCCGCACCACGCTGGAACACACCCTGCAGCAGGGTATCGATGTATTTCTGGATATTGACTGGCAGGGAGCCCGCCAAATTCGTCAGCAACTACCTGATGCCATTGGCATCTTTATTTTGCCCCCCAGCCTGGATGTGCTCCAGCAGCGACTGCAAAGTCGTGGCCAGGACAGTGCCGACATTATTGCCGGACGGATGAGCAAGGCGCAGGATGAAATGAGCCATGCCGATGAATACGACTATCTGATTGTGAATGATGATTTTCAGCAAGCTTTGCTGGAGCTGCGCTCCATCGTGCTGTGTCAGCGCAACCGCCTCATCCGCCAACAACAGCGGCAACAGGATCTGCTGGATCAACTGTTGGCGAAGTCAGCGGATTAGCGTATACTAGCGGGTCTTGCACAACTTGTTGACTTGGAGTAGCGAATGGCTCGCGTAACCGTTGAAGATGCAGTGGATAAAATTGGCAACCGCTTTGACCTGATCCTGGTCGCAGCCCGCCGTGCCCGTCAAATCTCTGTCGAAGGCAAAGATCCACTGGTAGAGTGGGAAAATGACAAAGCCACTGTCATTGCCCTGCGTGAAATTGAACAAGGCCTGATCACAGAGTCCATCCTGGACCAGCAACAGCGCCAGGACCAAATGCAGCAAGAAGCGACTGAAATGGCCGCAGTTGCAGCCATCATCGGCGGCGACGAATAAAACCCTCTTTTCTTGCCCGCCAGCGGCGTTTTTGCTGCTGGCAACCTACTCAACACCGCCCGATTCTGATATAAATACGAAGACAAGCATCATTTTAGTCTGTCGCTGATGCCGTTTGGGAGGTCAGGTGTATCTGTTTGAAGGTTTAAAGCAGCAAATTCAAGCGTACTTGCCCGCCGACCAGGTGGCGCAGATCCAGCAAGCTTACTTGCTGGCCAGAGAGGCGCATGCCCCGCAAATGCGCTCCAGCGGCGAACCTTACATTACGCATCCGGTAGCCGTTACCAGTATCCTCGCTGATATGCGGATGGATCATGAAACCCTGATGGCCGCCTTGCTGCATGATGTGATTGAAGACACCCCCTTCAGTAAAGAGGATCTGGCCGAGCGCTTTGGTAATACCGTGGCCGAGCTGGTGCAGGGTGTCAGTAAGCTGGATAAGGTGAAGTTCAAAGACTATCAGGAATTTGAAGTTACCAACCTGCAAAAAATGTTTATGGCCATGACGCAGGATATCCGGGTGATCCTGATTAAGCTGGCCGACCGCACCCACAATATGCGCACCATCGGTGCCCTGCGCCCGGAAAAGCGTCGTCGCATCGCCCGCGAAACGCTGGAACTCTATGCCCCCATTGCCAACCGTTTGGGCATTCACAACATCAAAAATGAACTGGAAGACTCCGGGTTCAAGGCCTTATACCCAATGCGCTACCGCGCGCTGCAATCGGCAGTGCAGCAGGCCCGAGGCCACCGCCGTGAATTGCTGGAAAAGGTCAAAGGCGAAATCAGCAGCCGTATTGCCGATGCCGGCATTGAAGCCGAAGTCTCAGGCCGTGAAAAGCATCTGTACAGCATCTACCAAAAGATGAAAAACAAAGAGCGGATGTTCAACGATGTAATGGACATTTATGCCTTTAGGGTGATCGTACAGAGCATCGACAACTGCTACCGCACCTTGGGCGTGGTGCACAATCTGTATAAGCCGATTGAAATTCGTTTTAAAGACTACATCGCCATTCCAAAGCAAAATGGCTATCAATCACTGCATACCTCGTTAATTGGCCCGCACGGCATTCCGGTCGAAATCCAGATCCGCACCTCCGAGATGGATGAAATGGCCGATAAGGGCATAGCAGCCCACTGGATGTACAAAGCCGGCAGTGAGCACAGCGGCACCACCGCACAAATCCGGGCCCGGCGCTGGATGCAAAGCCTGTTGGAGCTGCAGCAAAGTGCGGGCTCCACCCATGAATTTGTTGAAAACGTCAAATCCGAGCTGTACCCGGACGAACTCTATGTGTTTACCCCCAAAGGACGTATTATCGAGCTGCCGATTGATGCCACTGCGGTCGACTTTGCCTATGCCGTGCATACCGATGTCGGCAATCGCTGTGTCGGTGCCCGAATCGATCGCAAGCCTTACCCCTTAAGCCGGCCGCTGGAAACCGGCCAGACGGTGGAAATCATCACCAGCCCGGGCGGTAAACCCAATGCCAACTGGCTCAACTATGTGGTGACCAGCCGCGCCATCTTGGGAATCAGAAACTACCTGAAGAAACAACAGCTTAGCGAAGCAACCGGTCTGGGCTATCGCTTACTGAACTCAGCTCTGGGTGATGTCAAGCTGGCAGATATCGCGCCCGATCGTGTAGAACAGGTACTGCAAAGTGCCCGGCAAAAATCAATGGACGAACTGGCGGTAGAAATTGGCCTTGGCAACCAGCTGCCCATCGCCATTGCCCGGCGTTTGCTGGGTGACTTCGATACGCCAGATGATGCAGTTCCAACGCAGGAGCAAAGCCACAGTAAAGCTGTGATTGTCGGCTCAGAAGGCATGCTGCTAACCTTTGCCAAATGCTGTCGCCCCATTCCAGGCGATCCCATCGTTGCCAATGCTTCACCCGGTAAAGGCCTGAATGTGCATCGCAGCGATTGCCGGAATATCAAAGGGTGGGAAAAAGATCCAGCCAAGTACTTCCCGGTGCGCTGGGATCAAACCCAGGATAAGCACTTCCTTTGCGATATCCGGGTTTACATTATCAATCGTCAGGGCGTCCTGGCGAAACTGACCGCCCTGATCGCCTCGCAGGACTCCAATATTCAGGACTTGGCGACCGATGATCGAGATACCGGTGAGTACATCATTAACATTACCCTGTCGGTACGCGACCGGGTGCATCTGGCCAATGTAATGCGGAAAATCCGCGTGATGCCAGATGTGCAGAAAATTTACAGAAGGAAGTAAGATGTCCAAAGTTATTATCCGTACCGATGCCGCTCCGGCAGCCATTGGTACTTACAGCCAGGCCGTGAAAATTGGTACCACCGTCTATTTATCAGGTCAGATCCCATTGGTTCCAACCAGCATGGAGATGGTCTCTGAAGGTTTCAGCGAGCAAACCCATCAGGTATTTAAAAACCTGCAAGCTGTCTGCGATGCCGCCGGAGGCTGCCTGAATGATATGGTGAAGGTGAATATATTTCTGATCGATTTAAGTCAATTTGCGACCGTGAACACCATTATGAGCCAGTATTTTAATGAGCCCTACCCGGCCAGAGCCGCCGTTCAGGTCAGTGCCCTGCCGCGTGGTGCCCAAATTGAAATTGATGGCGTGATGGAAGTACCTTCCACCTACTAAGCAGCAAACAGCTCTGATGCTAAAGTCAGCAAAGGTACGCCCAGGATGCCTCTAACTCGCACCACTTTCGCTTTATTGCTCGGCTGTTTGCTGCCAATTCAGCCACAGGCAGCAGAACCCATAGAGCTGGAGTGGTGCCTGGATGACTTCCCCAATCGTCATCACTACCCGGAGCAAGGAGCTCCCTATGGTCCAACTGTTGACTTTATGCAGGAATTAGCCAGGCGCGCCGGTGTGCAGCTGCGCTTTAGTCCCAATACACCCTTCGCCCGTTGTCTGCGTATGATGGAGCAGGGCAAAACTGATGTCATGACCAGCCTGAACGCCAGCCCGGAGCGCGAGCAGTACATGCATCTGCTCCCTTATGATCATGCCCGGCCTGAAGTGGTGCTCCTGCGTCAGGACAGCACAGATATCTGGTCAGTCGCCGAGTTAAGTCATCTGAATCTGATGGTGATCCGCGGCTACACCTATAATGCCGATGTCCTGAATAGCGTGGCTCGTCACCAACCAACGATTGAAGTGGACTCACTGGAGGCTGGGCTCAATATGCTGCTGCTCAACCGGGCTGATGCCTTATTAGCCCCGGTGCAAAGTTCACGCAATCGTATTCAGAGTAATCCGCGGTACCATGGGCAATTCAAAACAGCCAGCTTCTCCTTCCAGTTGAGTGAGCCGCGCTTTGTGCATCTGGGGTTATCCAAGGCCAGCCCCAATGCTGATGCCAAAGCACGTCTGACTGAAGCAATAGAGACCATGGTGGCCGATGATCTGGTGCATCGCTATTTCCATGCATTACCAGCGAGCCCATCCACACCATAAATAGGCCGCACTGCTGGCCTTTTCCTGGCTAGCCAAGGTACACTGATTACAATTGAGCAACAACAAGGGCTTCCTGCGTGGCAGCAACACAACTGGATAATCTGGTCATCACTCAGCTCAAAGGCGTCGGCAGCAAAATGGCCGAACGCCTGCACAAGCTGGGGATCAACAGTGTGCAGGATATCCTGTTTCATTTGCCACTGCGCTATGAAGACCGTACCCGCGTCTGCACCATTGCCGACTTATTGCCGGGCATGTATACCACAATTCTTGGCACGGTACAGAGCAGTGAAGTTCAGTTTGGCAAGCGTCGCTCCTGGCTGGTCAAACTACGTGATCACAGCGGCAGTATCACGTTACGCTTTTTCCATTTTAGTGCAGCACAAAAAGAGGCCGTCACCCCCGGGGTGCAACTACGCTGCTTTGGTGAGGCAAGGCGCGGTTTGCGGGGCCTGGAAATGATGCATCCTGAATACAAAATCGTTCAGGAAACAGACAACATCATGGTGGCAGAAAGTCTGACGCCGATTTATCCCAGCACGGAAGGCCTGAAACAAGCCAGTTGGCGAAACCTGACCGAGCTGGCGCTTGGTTACCTGCAACGCTTCAGCCCACAGGAATACCTGCCCACCAATGGCCAGCAAGGCTGGACACTGACCGATGCACTCTGTTACTTACACCGCCCACCACCAGATGCCAGCCTCGAGCAGTTAGAGCAAGGTCAGCATCCGGCGCAGCAGCGACTGATCTTAGAAGAGCTAACCACCCAGCAAATCAGCATGTTCCAGCTACGACAACAATGTCAGGCGCAACAAGGCATTGCTGTAACAGAGCCTGATGGCAAACTGATTAGCCACTTTTTACAACAACTGCCCTTTGCACCTACGAACGCCCAGCAGCGGGTAGTCACAGAGATCCATACCGATCTTGCCAAAGCGATACCGATGCTACGACTGGTACAAGGCGATGTCGGCTCGGGCAAAACCCTGGTGGCAGCTTTGGCTGCCCTGCAGGTGATCGCTGCTGGCTATCAGGTGGCTTTAATGGCGCCAACTGAACTGCTTGCAGAGCAACATGCAGAGAACTTCCGTCAATGGTTCGAGCCGCTGGGGCTGACCGTGGCCTGGCTGGGAGGCAAGAGCAAGGGAAAAGTCAGGCAGCACCAGTTGCATTTGATCCAAAGTGGCGAAGCCGCCATGGTGATAGGTACCCATGCGCTGTTTCAACAGGATGTGCACTTCCATCAACTGGCACTGGTGATTATTGATGAGCAGCACCGCTTTGGGGTGCATCAACGTCTGGCCTTGCGTGAAAAAGGGGGTATCAACAGCCGCGCACCGCACCAGTTGATTATGACAGCCACCCCAATCCCCCGCACACTGGCTATGACAGCCTATGCCGATCTGGATACCTCGATTATTGATGAGCTGCCGCCGGGAAGAACACCAGTCACTACGGTGGCGATACCGGACACGCGGCGACAACAGGTGATTGACCGTGTGCAGGCATCGGTAACAGAAGAACAGCGACAGGTGTATTGGGTCTGCACCCTGATTGAAGAGTCGGATGTGCTGCAATGCCAGGCCGCAGAGCAGAGCTGTGCCGCCTTGCAGGAGGCCTTACCGGATGTGCGTGTTGGCCTGGTGCATGGCCGCTTAAAACCTGCGGAAAAGCAGCAGGTGATGCAAGCTTTTAGTCAGGGTGAGCTAGATGTACTGGTCGCCACCACAGTGATTGAGGTTGGCGTCAATGTCCCCAATGCCAGCCTGATGATTATTGAAAACCCCGAGCGGCTTGGCCTGGCGCAACTGCATCAATTGCGTGGCAGGGTTGGTCGTGGCAGTACTGCTTCACATTGTGTACTGCTGTATCACGCTCCCCTGTCGCAAACCGCTCAGGCCAGACTGGCCGTGCTTCGGGACAGCAACGATGGCTTTGTGATTGCGCAGCGGGATCTGGAAATCCGCGGCCCGGGTGAGTTGCTGGGTACCCGCCAGACCGGACTGGCACAGCTTAAAATCGCCGATTTAGAGCGGGATGAGTACCTGTTGCCGGTAGCCCGTGCGCTGGCGACTGAGCTGTGGCAGCACCATCAACCAGCCTGCCAGCAATTACTAAGGCGCTGGCTGCCCAATCGCGAACAATTTGCTAACGCTTAAACTAAGCGTTTGGGGCGAGCTTTTCGGTTGGCATGCAAGGCATCCAGGCTGTAGATCAGCAAGGCAGTCCAGATCACTGCAAAAGTGATCAAGCGCTCTTGAGCCAAAGGCTCCTGATACAGCCAGACACCAAACACAAACATCAGACTCGGACCAATGTACTGAAAGAACCCCATGGTCGATAGCTGCAAACGCCGGGCGCCGGCTATAAAACACAGTAACGGCACCGTTGTTACCAAGGCGGCCGCCATTAGCCACAGATTCAGCGTCCAACTGTTGTGCAACAGGTTGACGGCATAACTATCTGCCACAAACCACCAATACCAGACGGCCAGTGGCAGCAGCAGTAAGGACTCGAGCAACAAACCAATGATGGCATTTACCGCCAGTTTTTTTCGAAGCAAACCATAGACGGCAAAAGAGCCTGCCAGCGCCAGAGCTATCCAGGGGAAGGCACCATAACTGAGTACCTGATAGAGCACAGCACAAGCGGCCAGCCCCAGGGCAAACCACTGCATGCGCCGCAAGCGCTCTCCCAGAAACACCATGCCCAATAACACATTCAGCAATGGGTTGATGTAATAGCCAAGGCTGGCGTCCAGCATATGATTCTGATTCACAGCCCAGATAAACAACCACCAATTAAAGCCCAAGAGCACTGAGGTAAGCAGCAATAAGCTCATCAATTTAGGTTGCTTTAGCACCGCCTGTACCTGGGTCCACTGCCTGATGGCTAGTACCACAACCAACAACAGCAGGCAGGACCACACAATGCGATGCACCAGAATTTCCAGCGATGGGATGTCAGCAATCTGCTTAAAATAAAGTGGGGCTATTCCCCAAAGGGTGTAGGCGCTGATGGCCGCCAGACCACCCAGCTTTTGTTCGCGCGTCAGTGACATGACTAAGCCTGTTAGAAATCAGGCCTGAATTCTAACCAAAAGGATCTGCAAGTACGACTGTATTTAGCCAACTAAATAGGTCCCCGTTCCAAGCGCAATATGCACCCCACTGTCATTGTGCAACTCCATCCTGCACACAGCCACTTTATTGCCACTACGAATAACCCGCGCCGTAGCAGTAAAGTGCTGGCCCCGGCCGGGGCGCAGGTAGTCAGTACGGATGTCAATGGTACTCATTTTGCCAAGACGATTCAGTAGCTCATCCTGTTGAATAGCCTGCATCCGGCTAAGCGCACTGGATACCGCCATAATGCCGCCTACCACATCCAGCACCGATGCAATCACCCCTCCATGCATAATTTTTTGCAACGGGTTACCGATCAATTGATCAGACCAATCAAAACAAACCTCTGCCTGCTCCAAATCAAAGCGGGTGACTTTCAACCCAAGCAACTGATTGAACGGCATTTGCTCAAAGGTTGTGGCAATTAATGGCAATAAATCCGCATGCTTCATGGTCTGAACTCTTCTGGTTGGACCTGCTAAGACTAACTGGCTTTGCCCTGCCAGGCAAGGGCACGGATGCAGACAGCAGCAGCTGATTTGATTACAATGCCGCTTTATCCGGCAAATTGCGAAACCCTGTGCACGATACCCTACTCCAGCATCTGAAAACTTACTTTGGCTACAGCAGCTTTCGCCCTGGGCAGTTGGAAGTGATAGATGCTGCCCTGGCTGGCAGGGATAGCTTTGTCCTGATGCCAACCGGAGGTGGTAAGTCCCTGTGTTACCAGCTACCGGCCTTGCTGCTATCGCATGTTACTGTCGTGGTATCCCCTTTAATGTCACTGATGAAAGATCAGGTGGATGCACTGAAAGCCAACGGCGTTGCCGCCGAGTTTATCAACAGCAGCCTTAGCCGCGAAGAAGTACTGGCCATATACGGTAAGCTGCGTCAGCAACAACTCAAACTGCTGTATGTTGCCCCTGAACGCTTATTGCAGCCTCAATTTCTGGAGCGCCTGAGTGAGCTTGGTGTGAGTTTGTTTGCCATTGATGAAGCTCATTGCATCTCACAATGGGGCCATGATTTCCGGCCGGATTACATGGCGCTGGCGCTGCTCAAAGAACGATTTCCTTCGGTACCGCTGATGGCACTGACCGCTACTGCTGATGCCGCAACCCGCCAGGATATCGTGCAACAACTTGGTTTGCAGCAGCACCAGGAGTACGTTGGCAGCTTTGATCGGCCCAACATCCGTTATACTATTCAGGAAAAGTTTCGTCCGTTGGAGCAGCTGGTTAGTTACCTGAAACAACAGGATGGCCAAAGTGGTGTGGTGTACTGCAATTCCCGACGCAAAGTGGATGAGCTGGCCAGCCAATTGCAGGAACGTGGCTTTGTCAGCGCGGCCTATCATGCCGGCATGGACTCTGAGAGCCGCAGCCGGGTGCAGGATGCCTTTCAACGCGATGATATTCAGGTGATCGTTGCCACAGTCGCCTTTGGCATGGGCATCAATAAATCCAATATCCGTTTCGTAGTCCACTATGAGCTATCCCGTACCATCGAATCCTATTATCAGGAAACCGGCCGCGCAGGGCGTGATGGCGTAGCGGCAGAGGCATTAACGCTGTTCGATCCCGCTGATGTTGCCCGCATTTATCATTGGATCGATCAAGAAGAGAACGAACAGCGCGCCCGGGTAGCCCGTCAGCGTTTCTCTGCGATGGCTTCCTTTGCCGAAGCACAGACCTGCCGCCGCTTGGTGCTGCTGAACTACTTTGGCGAAGCGCGTCAAACGCCTTGCGGCAACTGCGATATTTGCCTATCCCCCCCTAAGCAATTTGATGGCACCGAATTGGCACAAAAAGCCTTGTCGTGCGTGTACCGGGTCGGTCAACGGTTTGGTATGGGTCATGTCATCGAGGTATTACGCGGTAGCAACAGCCAAAAAGTGCAGCAATACGGCCATCATCAATTATCTACCTGGGGTTTAGGCCAGGATTACAGCCATGATTTCTGGCTCAGTATTTTACGCCAACTCGTGCATTTCGGCTTCTTGCAGCAAGACATCACACAACATGCTGCTTTAAAGTTACAACCTGCTGCCAGGCCGGTACTTCGGGGAGAACAACCTTTGCAGTTGGCAGTACCTCGTCTGCATGCCAGCAGTAGTAAAGACAAGCGTAAACCACAAAACTACGATAAAGCGCTGTTCGCACGCTTAAAACGACTGCGCAAGCAATTGGCGGAGCAGGAGGATATTGCCCCCTTTATGGTGTTCAGCGACGCCACCTTAATTGATATGTGTCAACGCTTACCTGAGAATGAACACGCCATGCTGCAAGTGAGCGGTGTTGGTCTCACCAAACTTAGCCGCTACGGTGCCACTTTCTTAACAGAAATCACGGATTATCTGCTAAATGAGCCAAGCCCTGGCAAACTCTGGTCATGATAAAAACGTGATAACAAAGCGCAAAGATAGACCTGAAGCTCAGATAACTTTAAGATACGCTTGCTCAGGATTTACTCAGAGAGGGATGCTTTGATTGCACGAATTCCAGTGATTCTTTTTTGCATGCTATTTTCTTGCATCACTCAGGCCCATTATGCCAAAAGCCGTGTAATTGATCAGCAGCTTGAGCAGCTGTCCTTACGTGATACCTTGTATTTTCAAATCACGGATGACAGTGTTGAAGTAGAGGATTTTCTGTTAAACCCAGCAATGCACCATGCTTTTCAATTGGTTGGTGAGCAAAAAAAAGCTCAAATTGAGCCGGGGCAAGTGGTTTGGTTATTTGTTCGATTGCAGTACTCAGGCAATACCCCGCTGAACAGCATCATCCATTATGATTTTCCATTGGCCGATCAAGTCACCAAAGTACTGTTTGACCGTCAGCAACAGCGGTTATTACAACATTACCATACGGGCAGTGATTACCCCTTTGCGGAACGATTGTTACCTACCCCTAGTTTTGCTTTTCCATTGACACTGGAGCCCACTCAGGAAGTGGATATCTTCCTTAAGATCCAGGATGCGGGGCTGGTACCACTGCAACTCAACTTGTGGCAGCAAGAACATTTCAATGCAGCTCAAACTCAGCTCAGCCTGATTGAAGGCATCATTCAGGGCTTGCTGTTCGCGCTGGTGCTCTACAATTGCTATTTGCTGCTTCGAAGGCAACGCTCGTTGTATCTGTACCAAGCTGGCTGTTATCTGAGCCTTTCGCTGGTCATTGCCACCTTAAGTGGCCAGGCTTTTGCTCACATTTGGCCTAATCAGCCAGAGATCAACTCGGCCATTCTTTATGTGTTGTCCGGCCTCACATTACTTTGCCTGAATCAATTTACCTACCTGGCGCTGTCGTCATTCCAACGACTACCATGGCGTTGGTTATTTTTGCTGAATCAGTTCCTGAGCCTTAGCCTGCTTTTCAGTCCATTGTTCGCCGATGGCCAGCTCCGCGTCCAGCTTTTGCTGGCTTGTTCTCTAACAGTACTTATCAGCAACTCTTTTGTTTCATTTACACACTTTTTGCAGGGCCATGTCACTGCCCGTTTCTTTGCACTTGCCTGGCTGTGTTTATTATTGTGTGGCGGGCTGCTTATGGTGTCCGAGTTTGGCTTATTGCAACTTCCATTATTGTGGAATCAAGGATTGCTGGCAGCACTTATCATTAGCATGACATTAATCAGCTATCATTACGCGCACCATCAAGATACAAGCGATACCACCAGCCATGCAGGAGCTCCATCGCTAAGCCAGCAGAGCTTTGGGCAATTATTCTTTCAACAATCAAACGATGCTATCTTTGTCACATCAGAAACCGGTCAGCTGTTACAAGCGAACAGTCGCTTTTATGATCTTACCGGGCTTACAGCTGCAACAACATCAGAGCAAGCTACGCGTTCAACTACAACGCTGTTGGAAAAAATATTACCCGATTGGGCCTTATTGTTTCCTCAAGTAATACAAGAAGATGCCCCAGTTATTATGCAGCTCAACCCAGACCAGGCTGCCGATAATTTTGTTGCTGTTACCGCTGAGTTTATATCCATGCCAGGCAAGGAAGCAGAGAAGGTCATTTGTGCCAAACTGGCGCCTCTTAGCGAAGAAGCATACTCCAAGTTACGCCAACAACAGCTGAATGAAACTGACAACCTAACAGGGTTATTAAATCTATCGTCATTCATTGCGTTGCTGCAACAAGCTTTGTCAGCTAATCAGGCTGGTGCCCTGCTACAAATAGACCTGATTGATTTCAAGCGCATCAATGATCAATGCGAACAAGCAGCCGGCGATGCCCTGCTGCGCCAAGTAGCTGCGAAACTGCAACAAGAGCTTGCCAATCAACCTTTGGCACGCGTCTCCGCGGATACTTTCGTTGCCTACTTACCAGATAAAGGATCGCAGGAGGCCTTTATTCAATCCTATCGGCTACTTGATGAATTACGAGGATTTCGTTTTATCTGGCAAGAGCATATCTTCCGCTTTCATATCAGTATTGGTGTTCTCAACCTTACACCAGCAGACAGTGATGCCAGTCTGGCGTTAGGAAGGGTTGCTCAAGCCTGTCAGCAAGCTAAGAGGAAGGGATACAATCGAATCCACATGCATCAACCGGACGACGATGAGCAACCTATAAAACAGTCAGAGCAAGTGGAGTGGGAAACTAAGGTTCGTGATGCACTTAACAATAATAAATTTGTACTTAACTTGCAGTATTTAAAACCACTGAAGCCGGAAGAAAAATCACGGTATGAGGTTTTATTACGCTACAGAGCCGATGCTGGTCACTTGATTTCTGCTGCTAACTTTATGCCAGCAGCACGTAAAGCTCATTTGGCCCAACGCATCGACCGTTGGGTGATTGAGCATTACTTCGCCTGGCTGTATCAGCATCAAGTACAGTTAAACCAGACCGCTTGCAGCCACCTTAATATTTCAGCAGCTTCCATTATTGATCCCGACTTTATTCACTTTGTGGCGGATAGGCTGCACCATTACCAGCTCGATGCAAACACCATTTGTTTTGAAGTCGACGAATACATTGCTGTAGAATTTCTATCCAGCACAGTGACTTTTATTCAACAAGCCCGTGATCTGGGCTGCCTTATTTGCCTGGACAACTTTGGTAGCGGGCTATCTACCTTTAATTTGTTAAAACAATTACCGCTAGATTACCTCAAAATAGACGCCAATATTATGCGTAAGCTGACCAACGAGCCGTTAAATATGGCAGTGATCCGCTGCATCATTGATATGGCTAAAAGCATGGGCATTGAGCCAATAGCGCCTTTTATCGAAACAGAAGAAACCTATCAGCTTATGAAGGACTATAGTGTTACCCTTTTTCAGGGTTACCACTTAAGTAAGCCATGCCTATTAACTGAGGCATTTGAGCCATAAACTTTATTTGATTGCCTAACACTCTAGAGCGGTTTTGGCTCCATGCTGCTGCCTCTTTAAGGGACACCACAACAATTACTTCAGGCATCCTGCCCCACGATCCTCGGGCTAATTTAAGCTGTTCAAATGTACTCCTGCTAAATAAAGTCTGCTCGAGCTCCAGGCTGAAACCTCCTTCAGGCTCGC
Source organism: Alkalimonas cellulosilytica (assembly GCF_036325985.1). Classification (NCBI taxonomy): domain Bacteria; kingdom Pseudomonadati; phylum Pseudomonadota; class Gammaproteobacteria; genus Alkalimonas; species Alkalimonas cellulosilytica. The sequence goes on along the minus strand of NZ_JAUHLI010000009.1, from coordinate 120 downwards.
CACAACAACTACTCCGGGCATCCTGCCCTACGCCCTTCGGGCCAGCTAAAGCTGTTCAAATGTGCTCCCGGCACATTTGTCGCTATCGCTCAAACATGTTGATGTCGATCTGAACGAGGC